>CAYNOM010000519.1:0-5074 GCA_964398415.1 uncultured Polyangiales bacterium
GGAAATTGCACACCGAAGCACGAGGTCAGATGGCTACGAAGAAGCGAGCACAGAAGACACCACGAGCCGCAAAGGCGCCGCGCGGAAGCAAGACGGCCTTCGTGCTCAGCCTCCCTCGTGACCTCCCGGCGAAGGACGTTGTCGCGAAAGGTAAGGCCCAGGGCATCAAGCTGAGCACGGCCCACGTCTACAAGATCCGCTCGGTGGCCACGAGCGCCAGCCCTGCAGCGCCTGCGGGGAAGACGGAGCAGGTGGAACAGCCCCAAGTGGCGGCGGAGGCGCCAGAGCCCTCGGCAGCTCGCGGAGCAGCAACGAACAAGGCAGAGCTCGTACGGGGACTGCCTGCGGGCACGTCGTACGCCGATGCGGCGGCCCAGGCGAAGGCCGCCGGGTTCTCCCTGTCCAAGGCGTATTTCTACACGTTGAAGAGCACCGCCAAGCGCGCGGGCACGGTGGCGCGGGGTAAGCCCGGCCAGAAGCCGCGCGCGCAGATCACCGCAGCGTCGACGACGTCGGCTGCAAGCTCGACCTCGGGCTCGAAGCTCGTGCTCGATGCCCTCATGGCCACGAAAGCCTCGCTTGAAGCGCAGCTTGCCGAGGTCAACGAGGGGATTGCGTTCTTCTCGAAGCGCCGCTAGCCGCGAGCACGAGGGCAGGAACGCCGCCCTGTAAAGTGGTCGCGCCCTATCCTCCTTCGGCATGCGATCCCGATGCGGTCGAAACCATCGCGCTGTCCGGGTTCATGGCACCCCTACCCTACGGGTAAACAGGCGGAGGACGACCCCATAGTTTCGGCAGAGGACGGCGACGTTACAGCCTGATAAGCTGCGGGCGATGGCGGCACCGACCGACGAGGACATGCAGAGCCGGATGGCAGCGTTACTCACGACGTTCCTGCCGTGGCCATTTGTGGAAACCTACTACGGTCTGCGCGCCGGGGACCCCGTATTGAAACGCGTCGAGCGGTGGGTGACCACGCTCCGGTCGCCACGAGAGTTTCTCCGTGCGGAAGGCATCGATCGGCGCCTCCTCGAGTACTTCTTGCAGACTTACCAGGTCGTTCCTCGCCGATGGGCCGCCGCTGAGCTCGGCATGACGGTCGAGTCGTTCGACACCACGCTCAAACTTCTCGACGCGCAGGGCCCCTATTTGCCAGTTGGGCAGGATGCTTCCGCGTCGCTGGTCGCTCGGTCATTCGTCTCCCAGTTTCACTCGTTCTTCCCATCGATCGCCAATCGCGTTTTTTCCGATCATTCCTCGAAGTGCCAACACGTGCACGACGCGATCATGAACGAGCTGAAGTTCGCGGTAGAACCTCTGTGGTGCGAGACGTCGCGGCGCGTCGACTCGTCTGACGATCGGGACTACGCACACGACTTTGATTGCCTCAGCTTCGAGCCCATGGGATTGCGTCACCAGGTGTGGCTCGACTTCAAGAAGCCAATGAACCTTCGTCCAGATGCTTGTTCCGAGCTTACTTTCGTCGCGTTTGAGACAACGCTTCGGCCATACCTTTTTGACGGCCGCGAGCCTGAAATTTCCGAAACTCTTCGGTCAGAGGCGCGAAGGTGGCAGCACGAAACCTGACGGGACGAACGTTCCTTTATCCCGGAGCGGAGAACCTCCTTGCCCTCCTACACCCGCACGGAGGCAAGAACGGACGCGGGGAGTTCCCGAAGGGTTGGAACCAGACCCTAAGTCGCAACAGTGCGGCGACACCCGGCGAGTGGTTCGTTGATTGCGTGAACGCGCTCGGCATTGACCCGGAGTACTGCACGATTGATCCGTCAATCGCCATCTTCGGCGTGACACGCTGGGAGCAGGAGACCGAGCTCACGTATGCCTGCGTTCATGCGCTCGTCGCCGTAGACACCACGGTCGAGCACGTCTACAGCGATCCATCTCTGCCGGCTCAATACTTTAGGTTGGAGGCGGATCGCTCACAGCCGGGGCCCATCTTCAAAGAGGCGTTCCCCCACGTCCACGTGCACCTTGACGGCGCACCGAGATTCTCGATCGGCAATCCTGACAGGCCACACGTTCTGCAGGAGTTCATCGAGTTCCTGTACCGGAACTATCGGCATGACGCGTGGGTGCAGTGGGCCCGCGAAGCATATGAGGCACGAGTGTGCGAGCGCGCCGAGGATATTGCCAACTTCAACGCCCTCGTCGATGCGTACAACAAGGGAAGTCGCGAAAAATTCGTGGAGCTCAAGCAAGTATCCGCTTCGCTTCGAGTCGCGCTCGCGCGCGAGCTTGCGGACGCGTGTGCACTCCGGATCTCAATCGACGAGCGTACATTGATCGACTACCCATAGGCGAAGTGCACCGTCCCCAGCGCAGTGGGCGCTTGATATCCAGCACGGTGGGAGCCGGCCACGCCTCGCGCCGTTGAAGCGGATCAACGTATTCGCCGGCACCGACGAGCCCAAGTCACCGGACTTTCGGCGAGCGTGCAGATTCACTCAGCCAACGTCACGTCGATGCGGCTGTTGCCAAGCATGCTCCGGCCGCTCGCCGCGGTACAATGTTGGGAAGATGGACTGGACCCGGCAACGAGAACTCCACGAGTGGCTGAGCGCGGTGTTGGTTGCGAGCGTATTTGTCGCCCCCGAGGCACCGGGCCTCTCCGAAGACGAGCTGCTTGAGCTTGCTCGACGACGAGGTTTCGGGAAGGGCGAGGTTCGCGACGCGCTGCGCGCCCACGATCCAGAGCGAGTCACGAACGACGGCAGACTGCTGCCGTCCGTGATGGACACAGCGTCGCACCTCCTCGACTTCAACGACTCCTATCAGCGCGATCCACGCAGCTACGATGCCGTGACGTACATTCGGGACGCGTTCGAGAAGCTTCGGCGTGATGAAGGGGCGCACGCGTGCGTGATCGCCCGAGCTGTGCTGGTCGAGCGCGGCGTCCGTGACGGGCAGGAACGCCTGCCGCTCGAGTCAGCGATCACCTCGTACGTGCTCGGCCGACAGCTGCTTGAGACACCGAGCGGGCTTCGCGCGAATATAGGCTGGTACCATCCTCCTCGTGCCGAGAGGAGGCCTGTCAGCGAAGATCACCCTGCGTTCGACGTACTTGCCGACGTGCGCGATATCTGCGGGCGCCGCTCCGACGGGAGACCGTCATCCACTGACGTGTTCAAGGCCTTTTCGGAGAAGATGCCAGCTCTCGGATACTCCGATCAGCGCATCTGGTGGGAGCACACGGCGAATGAGCTCTCGATCTTGGATCCGCTGCGAGCGCCCCAGGCATTCCTCGTGACTGCGGCAGCGCTCGCTGAAGGCGCTCTCACGTTTGTCGTCCGTCACGCCCAGAAGCGCACCGGGGGCAAGGCCTTCTCGGTCCGTCCGTTCACCGACCCACCGCAGCACTGGAAGTTCGAGGCGCTCATCAGGGCTGCACGACACGAGACCGCAGGGATCATTGACGGCCGGTTGGCCGACGCGTGTACCGCGCTCAACGAACATCGCCAACGCATTCACCCGGCCCGATTCATCGAGCGGCCGGTAACACCCACGCATGTCGACGTTCGCCCGCACCACGCGGAGGAGGCACTGGCCACGACCAGGAAGCTCGTTGGCGCAGTCCTCGAGTGGCTCGCGCGGGCAGACACGACTCCAAGCGCGTCGTGAGCGAGCGCTGCGCCGCGCTGTACCGGCGCGAGCCTGTGCGCTATGCGCATCACGTGTACCGCAATCGGCCCGGTGATCACCGAGCAGGTGAGGCCCCGGCGCGATCGCGATGCTGCCGGCGCAGATCCCTCCGAGAGACGAACGCCCTCCACTCATTCCAGAAAGGGCACAAACGTGGGCGGGCTACTGGTGAAAGAACCGCGCACCGCGATGTGCCATAGATCATCGCTCCTCCAAGCCGTCTTGACGTGGTCGATGGGAATGCCCAGAACCGCCTGACGGCCGCCAAGGCTCACCGCCAACGTCAGCGTGTTCGTCATCTGGTCGACGTCTCCGAAGGCGGCCCCCTGCAGCAGGCTCTGGCGCCCACCCGCAGGCACACCATGGACGTCGACGAGATCGCCTACTTGCAACGCGCTCAGGGCGATCACGATGCGCCTGTACTCTGGCAACATGAACATCGAAAGCTGCTCCGGCTTGAGGAAGACGGCGTCCGTTCCGACTCTGACCGGAAAAGCGTAAGCCTCACCGCCGTAGCCGCCTTGGCTTTTGTCGGACCAGCATCGAACGCCAACGATCTGGCCAACATACGGGTAGACGACCACGGCCACGACGTATCCCCCGGAAACTTCGTACTCCGCGAAATCGACCTGCGGCGGCGGAAAGCAACGCGTCGATGCTTCCTTGCTGAACGCGTCACGCACCTTGGTTGCCTCCTCCCTGGTCATCGGGACTGGCGCTCCGAGTACTCCTTGGGTTTCGGGAACACCAATCAACAGATTCCCACCGAGGTGGTTCGCAAAGGCAGCAACATCCTTCGCAAGGTGAAACGGCTTGGTGAGGTCAGCCTTGGCCTTCGCGTCAAGCGTGGCGTGCTCGATCAACACGCCTGGTCCAGGCAGTGGCTGCGGAGGGATCAGGGGGACGAACGGCGCCATCGGCCGAAGCTACGACAGCGCGACCAAGCCCGCTAGCGCTGGCAGCTACGCGCCCACGCCGCGCGCCCCGGGCATAACTCGCTCCCGCGGAGCGCATCCGCGCTTGCGTGGGTCACGGTGTATTCATCGCTCCCTCCTCCGCGCGCACTCTCCATCCCCGATTCGCTGTGAGTCGCCCTCCGCCTTTGGTCGCCGGTCTCCGTTCTCCGTCGATTCTCCGTCGTCGCTCTCCGTCAATTCTCCGTCGCGACGTCCGTCGCACGCGGTGCTTCCGCCACCTTGATTGGCGGGCGTTGTCGACCGGCAGGGATTTCATCGCAGCCAATGATTCGCCCATCACCAGCGCCGGCTCGAGAACGCTGCGTGCGACAGCCTCACTCGAGCGCTCCCTCTTCGTCGGTGTCTCTGTCTCTGCCATTCTTAAGAACGAGAGCGCGCCCGAGTCGGCATAGCGGTCGCTTTCGCTAACCCGGAGACGACCACCGGCGGAAACGCGC
>CAYNOM010000520.1:0-5070 GCA_964398415.1 uncultured Polyangiales bacterium
CCTCCCAAGCCGGCTTGCCTTCCGAGCTCGGCGACAGAGCGTGCACGCTCACGTTGGCTGCACTCGAGCCGGTCGACATCTCGATGCTCGCCGAGGTCGTGCTCGAGCCCGAGCGCGAACGTCGAGTGCGAGAGAGCGGGCTGTTCGAGTCCGGCCCCAAAGACCCACGCTTCGTCATCGAGGCCCTACGCCAGGCCGTGCTTCAAGCGCCGGAGAGCTTGCCTGCCGACGCGACGCTGACCGATCTGTACACGAGGCGGCTCGATGGACTCGACGGGCAAGCGCAGCGCGTGCTCGAGCTCTGCGCCGTGTCGGGCAGGCCGCTCGGCGTCGCGCAGCTCGCGCTGTCCTCCGAGCTCGAGAGCCGTCAAGTGGCGCGCACGCTCGCGCTCCTCTGCGGCGCAGGTCTGCTCGCCGAATCGAAGGCCTACGACGAGCCTTCGTTCGAGATCGACAATGGCTTGCTGGGGGCCCTGATCCTGGCGCGCATCGATCGCGCGCGCCTCACCGACTTGCATCTCAGGTTGCTCTCGGTGGGCCAGGGCAGCGAGCAACGCCCGTCCGCGGCGCTGCTGAGACATCAGCTCGGCAGTGGCCATCTGGAGGCCGCTCAACGTACGGCCCTGTCTGTGGCACGGGCGGCTGAAGAGGTGCTGGCCTTCGAGCATGCGGTGCACGTCTACGAGCTGTCGACGTCGGCGGTCGAGGGCGCGGAGGGCAAGCTCGACGACCTTCAGCGCGACGTGCTGCGCGGGTTGGCGCAGGCGCTGTCGGCCGCTGGCCACGCGGCGCGCGCGGCAGCGAGCTTCGAACGCGCCGCACAGGGAGCGAAGGTGGCCGACGCGCTCGAGCTGCGCAGGCTCGCGGCCGAGCACTTCATGCGCAGCGGTCACGTGGAGCAGGCCATCGCTGCGCTCAACACGCTGCTCTCCGAGGTGTCGACCAGCCTGCCGAAGCGCGGCAAGCGCGCGCTCGCCTCCATGCTCTTTCAGCGCGCGAGCCTCGCGGTGCGCGGCTTCGAGTTCACACGCAAAGCCGCGCGGCAAATCTCCGCTCGCGAGCTCACCGCGGTCGACATCCTCTCGTCCGTGGGATCTCTCGTGGGCCTCGTCGACTTCGTGAGCGGTGCAGACTTCCAGACCCGTGCCGTGCGTGCGGCGCTGAAGGCGGGCGAGCCCAGCCGCATCGCTCGCGCTCTGTGCACGGAGGCGATGTTCATCTCCGCGACGGAGCGTTCGCCGCGGCCGCGCTCGAGGCGCATGACGGAGATCGCGGCCATGCTCGCGCAGGAGCTCGGTGATCCTCAGATCGAGGGCATGGTGGCCATGGCTCGTGCAGCCATCGAGCTCGGGGAGAGCCGCTTCGGGGTTTCGGCCGAGCTCGCGACGGATGCGGAGACGCTATTTCGAGAGCGCTGTGTCGGCGTGACCTGGGAGCGCGGGCAGGCGCAGCACCTTGCGCTCCTGTCGCTCATGCAAGGCGGCGCCGTGTCAGAGCTCGTGCGACGCGTGGAGCTGTACTCGCGCGAGGCCCTCGACCGCGGAGATCTCTACGGCTGGACGCACATCGCCTGTGTCGGCGGCTTCATGACACCACTCGTGGAGGATGACGCCGCGGCGGCCGAGGAGCTCGTCACTTCCGCGATGGCGCGCTGGCCACGCGACCAGTTTCACGTTCAGCACTTCTTCGAGCTCATGGCGCTGACGCAGATCGACCTGTATCGCGGTGGTGGGGCTGCCCTGTCACGGCTCGAGGCGGCGTGGCCCGACCTCCGAGCGTCGATGCTCCTCGGCGTGTCCATCATCGAGGTGTCTGCGCTCTGGCTCAAGGGGCTCGCCATGCTCGCGGCGCGTGAGGGCAAGGCTCGCAAAGATCCCGAGCTCTTGCGCGAGATTGCCCGCATCGCCAAGCAAATCGCGACGTCTCAGACCCCCCACGCGCCGGCGCTCGCCGCCATGATGCGTGCACAGCTCTGCGTTTGCGAGGGACGGATCGACAGGGCCCTGCGCGAGGCCGAGGTGGCGCGGGCGAACATCGAAGATTGCGGCTACGGGCTCTTTCGAGAGCGCCTGATGTACTTCCGCGGTTCGCTCCTCGGGGGGATGGAAGGTGCGTCCCTGCGGGCCGATGCGCTGTCGCTGCTCACGTCGCAAGGTGTGCGAGATCCGGTGCGCTACGTACGACAAGGCATCGTCGTCCTGGAGCGGCCGTGAGAGGTGCGCGCGTGAGCTCGAGGCCCCCCAACCCCGTGCCGCGGCGGCCGTTTCGCGGCACCACGCGCTTCGAGATCATCCGTCGTCTCGGCGAAGGCGGCTATGGTGCCGTGTACGAAGCCTTCGATCGCCTGCGCGAGCAGCACGTTGCGTTGAAGCTGTTGACGCGCGTGGGCCCCGACCACGTGATGCGCTTCAAGCAAGAGTTTCGTGCCTTGACCGACCTGCAGCATCCGAATCTGGTGCAGCTCGGTGAGCTGTTCGAGGACGACGGACGCTGGTTCTTCACGATGGAGCTGCTGGACGGCGAAGACTTTCTTTCGTACGTGCGGGGTGGAGGCGCGAGCTCGCCTCTCGGGATCTCACCCGCGAACGATGTTTCGCCCGGCATGCCCTTCGAGCTTTCGCGTCTTCGCACCGGGCTCGAGCAGCTCGTCTCCGCCGTGCTTGCGCTGCATCGCGCGGGCAAAGTTCACCGCGACATCAAGCCTTCGAACGTGCACGTCACCACGGAGGGGCGCGTGGTGCTGCTCGACTTTGGCCTGGTGACGAACTCCGAGGGACGTCAGACCACCGAGGCCCTGGCCGTCGGCACGGCGGCCTACATGGCTCCGGAGCAGGCCACTGGCGTGCCCGTGGGGCCAGCCGCTGATTGGTACAGCGTGGGCGCGGTGCTTTACGAGGCGCTGACGGGGCGCTTGCCCTTCGCGGGCACGGCCTTCGAGATGCTGCTCTCGAAGCAGAGCGCCGAGGCGACGCCGCCTCGCCTGCTGATGCCGGAGCTCCCGGTGGATTTGAGCGACCTGTGCATGGCGCTGTTGAAGCCTGACCCCGCCTCTCGCATGGGCGGCGACGAGCTCTTGCGTCGCGTGAGCGGTGGGCGCTCGCCCGAGATCGACACCGCGCGCTCGCGTCCCATCACGGCGTTCACGCGCGGTGCGCCATTCGTCGGCCGACAGGAAGAGCAAGAGCGCCTGCTCGCGTTGTTCCGGCAAGTGACGCGAACGGGCGCCATGGCGGCTGCGTACGTGCACGGCGAATCGGGTGTGGGCAAGACCGCGCTGGTCAAGGAGCTCACCCAGCATATCGACGCCTTGCACGACCGTACGGTGGTCCTTCGCGGGCGCTGCTACGAGCGCGAAACCGTGCCCTACAAGGCGTTCGACGGCGTCGTCGACTCGCTCACGCGCTTTCTACGCGGGTTGAGCGACGCCCAGTGCGACGCCCTGCTTCCGCGCCGTGCGCAGGCGCTGCCGATGGTGTTTCCGGTGCTCGGCCGCATCAAGGCGCTCACCATGCACGCGGGGCCGCGTTTCAGCGACACCGACCGCGCCACCTTGCGCGCGCATGCGTTGTCCGCGCTGCGAGAGATGTTCGAGCGCATCGCCGAGCAGCGTCGGCTGATCATCGTGATCGACGATCTGCAATGGGCAGATGCCGAGAGCCTGGCGCTCCTGCTCGAGCTGTCGCGTCCCCCCGATGCACCGGGTTTGCTCCTGATCGTGACTGCGCGCGACCCGGAGGAGTGTCCACCTGAGGTTTGCTCGGCGATCGAGCGCACGCTCGAGCAAGTGAGCGCGTCGGCGCGCATTCGCCTCGCGGGGCTGCCCGTGGAGGACGCAGCGCGCCTCGCCGAGGCCCTGCTCGAAGGGGGCGAGACGCAGGTGTCGGTGGAGCCGAGCCAACTTGCGCGCGAGGCACAGGGGCACCCGCTCTTCATCGACGCCCTGGTTCGTTACAGTCAGCAGGTGCGGCTCACCGCGGGCGCTCGCCCCGAGCTCGACGACGCGCTGCGCTTTCGTATCGGACAGCTCGAGCCCGAAGCCCGACGCCTGCTCGAGCTCATCTCCCTCGCGGCCGCGCCGCTGGCGCACAAGGTCGTGGCCGATGCTGCCGGTCGCTCCATGTCCGAAGTGGCGGCCGAGGTGGCGAAGTTGCGCATCGTCAAGCTCGTGCGCACGAGCCGCTCGAGGCAGCTCGACACCGTCGAGACCTTTCACGATCGCATCCGCCACGCCACCGTTTCGCGCCTATCACCCGCAGACCGCGCGCGTCGGCATCGGCGGCTTGCGGAGGCGCTCGAGGCCCACGAGCTCATGGACGTCGAGGCAGCAGCGTTTCACTTTCGCGAGGCGGGCGTGCCCGAGAAGGCGGCCCTGTTCGCGCTGCGTGCGGCAGACCGCGCCATGGAGAACCTGGCCTTCGACAAGGCGGCACGCCTGTATCGCGAGGTGATCGAGCTCGACCCCCACGCCAGCACCGAGATCAAGATCAAGCTCGCCGACGCGCTCTCCAACGCGGGGCGCGCTCGGGATGCCGCCGACGCCTACCTCGCTGCGCTCGAGACCGCACCCGCCGCGCTGACGCTCGAGCTACGCAGACGAGCGGCGCAGCAACTGCTCGGCTGTGGCGAGGTCGACGTGGGGATGGCGGTGGCCTCGGATCTGCTGACCACGTTGGGAGTCAAGCTTCCGTCGAGCCAAGCCGGGGCGCTCTTGTCGCTGCTCTATCAGCGCTTCAAGTTGCGCGTGCGCGGTCTCGGCTTCCGCGAGCGCGACTGCACCGAGGTGCCCGAAGAGCAGCTCGCCCGCGTCGACACGCTCTGGGCGATGGCCGCGCTCGGCATGGTCGATCACATCCGAGGTACCGATCTGCAGACGCGCCACGTGCTCTGGGCGCTCGAGACCGGCGAGCCCTATCGCATCAGCCGAGCTCTCTCCATGGAGGCCTGGTTTCGGGCGAGCAGTGGAGGTGCGCGCGCCGAATCGAGCTCCGAAATCGTGGCCGTGCCGATGGAGCTCGCAGAGCGCTGCCAGCATCCGCACGCGCTCGCGCTCGCGCACCTCGCGGCGGGCAT
>CAYNOM010000521.1:0-5064 GCA_964398415.1 uncultured Polyangiales bacterium
AAGGTGCTCGCCTTCATTCGAGAGCACGAGAACGAGAGCGTGCTCGTGGTGGCAAACCTGTCGCGTCATCCGCAGATGGTGCGGCTCGACCTACGCGACTACGGGGGCACGCGTCCGCGCGAGGTGATCAGCAAAAATCGCTTCGCCGAGATCGAGCACGACAGCCACTACCCCGTGACGCTCGGCCCCCATGGTTACTACTTGTTCGACCTGGGCGATCGCGCGCGCGAACGCGTCAGCGATCCACCGCTGCTCGAGCTACGCTCGCCCAAGAACTGGCACGGCATCCTCGAAGACACGAAGCTCAAGGCACGCCTCGAACGGGAGGTGATCCCTGCTTACCTCGCGGCCCAAGACTGGTTTGGTCGACCACCACCAACTCAGGTCAAGATCCTGACGAGCAGCGCGGTCGCTCGTGCGAGAGACTCCGCGCGCGTGTTCGCTGTCGAGGTGCGCTTCGCCGAGGGCCCCACCGAGCTGTACGCCCTGCCCCTCGCGTTTCTCTGCGGCGACGAGTCGAGCGGTGGGCGCGCCCACGTGCTGTGCTCGCTGTGGCTGGCCGAGGGCCCTGGGCTGCTCGTGGATGCCTTCTTCGAGCAAGACTTCTGTGGCGATCTCGTGCGGCGAGCTGTGTCGAAAACCGGGGCGCGCAGCGGAGAGCTGTTTGCCCGCTCGTCGCGCGCGCTGCGGCACATCGAGCTGGGTCCCGAGCCCTCGTCTCGCATCGAGCACCGGCACGCGCGGCTCGGACACTTCCAGTACGCAGACAAGCTCCTCGTCACCCTGTGCCGCCTCACCGAAGAAGGGACCCACCCCGACGTCGAGCTGGCGGAGGCGCTGTCGTCGCCGCAGGCGCGTGTGTCGCCCCTCCTCGGCAAGATCCACCTGAATGCGGATGAGCGCGCTCCCATCGTGGCCTTCGTACAGGCGCAGGTCCCACACGAGGGCACGGCGCGCGACTACGCGCGCGACGCCGCACGCCGCTACGTGGAGGAGCTTGGCGCGGCGGAGGTCGAGCTCTCGCCACCACCCGTCCCGCGCCTGCCCTGCGAGGCGCTCTCCGCGCTCGCACCCTCCGACCGACGCCGCGTCCCCGTGGCCGACGTCGAGCGCTTCGAACGGCTCGGCGCGGCCATGGCCGACATGCACCTCGTGCTCGAAAAGCAGACCGAGCCGAGTCTTCAGCCCGAGCCCATGAGCGCGCTCCATCGACGCTCGCTCTTGCAGGCCATGCAGACGCGGCTACGTCGCAACTTGCGCGCGCTCGACAAGGCCAAGGCAAGCTACCCGGAGGCGCTCGTGCGCGAGATCGACGAGCTCTTACCCCTCGAACAGGGCCTCGAAACCTGCCTCTCGGGCCTGTTGCACCGAGACCTCGACGTCTTGCGCATGCGCGTCCACGGTCACTACCGGCTCGGTGCGCTGCTGTGCACGGGTCAGGACATGCTGCTCGTCGACTACAGCGGCGCCCCGTTCGAACGCCTCAGCGAGCGCCGCATCAAACGCTCGGTGCTGAGCGACCTCACGAGCCTGCTCCGCTCGGTGCACCGTGCGGCACAGTGGGCGGTGGGACCGCGCGGGGGAGCTGCACCTCGACTGCTCCCCTGGGCCGAGCACTGGTACGCCAACATGGCCTGTGCGCTGTTTCAGAGCTATCGAGCACGGCTCGTCGGCTCTCGGCTCTTGCCGAGCGATGATGCGCTGCTCACTGGGATGCTCGAAGCGTATTTGCTAAACGCGACCCTGCTCGAGGTAGAGCGGCGCATGGATGCGCCTGAGGAGCTTTTGTTCTCCCTCCGTGCCCTGCGAGCCCTGCATCCCAAGACGTACGCAGACTGAGGACCCCATGCGTGAACGAGAAAGCGGCATCCTGCTCCCGATCATCTGTCTCCCATCTCCCTTCGGGATAGGAGACATCGGGCCCGCGGCCCGTCGCTTCGTCGATTTTCTCGAGCACGCGGGGCAACGCTACTTTCAGGTGCTGCCGATCAACGCCACCACACGCGACAGCGCCCACAACCCCTACTCGGGTCCCTCGGCCTACGCTGGAAATCGCCTGTTGATCAGCCCCGCCGACCTCGTCGCGCAAGGCTTGATCGGCAAGGATAGCGTGCGCCATGCCCCTGACTTCCCAGAGGGGATCATCGACTACGACGCGGTGAGCGCCTTCAAAGACGCGCTGCTCGACGAGGCCTGGGAAACGCACCGCCGCAAGGGAGATACTGAGGCGCTCGCCGCCTTTGCCGCCCAGAACGCGGGCTGGCTCGACGACTACACCCTGTTTGTTGGGCTGCGCGACAGACACGACCGGCTGCCATTTCACCGCTGGCCCGAAGCCCTGAGAGACCGCCATCCCGAGGCGCTCGCCGAGGCACGGCACGAGCTCCGCGCAAGCAGTGAGAAGGAAACCTTCGTGCAGTGGCTGTTCTTCGAGCAATGGCGGACGCTCAAGGCCTACGCCAATGCCCGCGGCATCGCGCTGCTCGGGGATGTGCCGATCTACGTCGACGGCGAGAGCGCCGAGGTATGGGCCCATCCGCAGCTTTTCCAACTCGATGAGCACAAGCGACCGCGCTTCGTGTCGGGCGCGCCTCCTGATCAGTTCAGCGCCACGGGGCAGTACTGGGGACATCCACTCTACGACTGGGATGCCCACGAGGCCGAGAGGTTCGCTTTCTGGGTGAAGCGCTTCGCGCACAACCTGTCCTTGTTCGACTACACGCGTGTCGACCACTTTCGCGGCTTTGCGGGCTACTGGGCGATCCCCCAGCACGCACGGGACGCGCGTGCGGGCTTCTGGCAGGACGCGCCCGGCGCGGCCCTGTTCGCGCAGCTGAAGCGCTGCTTCGGAGAGCTGCCTCTGTTCGTGGAAGACCTCGGCGTCATCACCGACGACGTGCGCGCGCTGCGCGACGCCTTCGACCTCCCAGGCATGGCCGTTTTGTTGTTCGCCTTCGCCGAAGACCTGCACCTGCACGGCTACTTGCCCCACAACCACAGGCAACGCCTGGTCGTCTACACGGGCACGCACGACACGCAGACTGCGCGCGGCTGGTGGGAAACCGAAGCCACGGCTCACGAGAAGCACCAGCTTGGTACCTACCTGGGCCACTACGTCTATCCCGAGACGGTCGCCGAAGCCTTCGTGCACATGGCGCTGTCGAGCCGTGCCGACACCGCCATCATCCCGATCCAAGACTGGCTTTCTCTCGGTGCCCACGCCCGAATCAACACGCCGAGCGCGACCGAGGGCAACTACCGCTTTCGACTCGGCCATGCTGCGCTGACGAGCGAGCTGTCAGCGATGATCCGAGAACAGACCGAACGCACGGGACGGCTTCGACGCGAGCGCTGAAGAGAGCCTCCTCGCAAGCACGAGCCACAACCCGACGAGTAGGACGAACGCCGCGCAGGCCGCCGCAAACAGATTGCCGAAGCGCGCATAGAACGTGTGGCCCGCCTCGCGCAAGCGTACCTCGCCGAGCATGAGCTCGGGGCCACGCGCATCTTCGAGCGCCGATGCACGCTCGGTGTGCCGCAGCACCCGTCCCGTGCTGCTCACGAAGGCCGAGGGGCCGCCGTTGACAGCCCGCACGAGCGGCGTGCGTTGTTCGACACTGCGAAACACGGAGAGGGCAAGATGCTGCATGGGCTCGGCCGTGGGCCCAAACCACGCGTCGTTCGACAGATTCACGAACAGCTGCGGCGCGAGCGCGCCCACCCTCCTTCCCATCTCGGGCAAGATGTCTTCGAGACAGATCAGCACGCCCACCCCCACGCGCCCCTGAGCGGTATCGAGTGGCAGCATCGTCACCTCTCGACCCGGCACGAAGTGTCCTGCCGACGAGAGACGCAGGTGACGCAAGAGCGGAATCACGTCGTCGAATGGAATCTTCTCTCCGAACGACACGAGCTCGTTCTTGTCGTAGCGTCCGGTGATGCGGCCCGCGGCATCCCGCATGAATGCGCTGTTTCGAGCGATGGGAGACCCGTCCATGGCCGCCTCTTCGACGCTCGGCGCGCCAAACAACAGCGGCACCGACAGGTCGCGCGCGATGCGCTGCGGCGTCGCCTCGCCGAAGTCACGCTCGAGCGATGTCGCGAGCCCATAGGGATAGGCCGTCTCGCTCCACACGATGAGCTGAGCGCCACGCCGCTCGAGCTCTCGACTCATGCGCTGCAGCATGGCGAGCTGCTGGGCCGCAAGCTCGCGCTGACCTGCTGCGTGGCGATCGAAGCTGAAGTTGCCCTGGACGATCCCAACGCGGAGCGCGGGTGCGCCGCGATCTTCAGCCTCGAGCGCAGCGATGCGCTGGCGTCCGAACAGGAGCGCGGCCGAAACGATGCCGAGCGCCAGGACACAGGCCAAGACACGCTGCCTCTCGTCGACCACAGCATCGCAGATCGCCCCCGTCACCAGCAGTAAGAGCGCGGTGATGGCGAAGGGGCCACCGAGCTCTGCAAGCTGAATCACGGGCACGACCGACGCTTGCGTCATGCCGAGATTCCACGGGAACACGAGCGGAACCACGAGCTCCCACGCCACCATCACCACGGGCGCGAGCACCCAGAGTGGAAGGCTGAGCTGTGCTTTCACGAGCCCACGCCGGAGTCCCGACAGCGTCCACGCAAACCCCGCGAAGACGAGCGCCTGATAGCTGCAGTAGATGCCGTAGATCGCGATGGCCCAGGGCCGAGACACCGGACCAAAACGCTCGACGAGATCGCTGATCCACGACAGGCCACCGAGGTTCGTCACGAGCCCGGTCACGAAGCCGAGGGCGGCTGCGAAAGCAAGACTCCGGCTGCGCTCGATGGCGAGGACGAGAGGTACGAGCGCGAACCACGCGAGGAGCCATGCATCGCGCTCTGGCAAGGCCAGAACGACGAGGACGCCCGAGATGATCGCCGCGGCGATCAGAAGCACGCGCTCGCGGCGCACTGCACCTTTCAGCATCGCTCGAAGCCTCAGCGCTGCGCGTTGCATGGCACAAGCTCCCTCATCGTCGTGTTGGTGCCAAAAGGTCAGAGCGTAAGACCGTTGCGGCGCCCGATGGCGCGGAT
>CAYNOM010000522.1:0-154 GCA_964398415.1 uncultured Polyangiales bacterium
GGCACCGTCGCGACGCTACCATTCTCGGAGCTGGTGACCGTCCAGCCCACCGTCGAGTCGAGGGCCTCGCACAACAGGGCATCGTTGGGACAACCCGTCTCAGGATCACGGCCTGGTCCGGCGTCGACATCCGACGTGGCGCCAGCGTCTGCAT
>CAYNOM010000522.1:164-3369 GCA_964398415.1 uncultured Polyangiales bacterium
CTCCGCGCCCGTTCCACCGCCCGCTGAGACCTCTGGCACGAGACCGTCGTCTGCTTGGGTCGGGTCGCGCATGCCACCCGCGCCGCCCGCGTCGGGCTCGGCTGCGGGCGCCAACACACTGGAGCTATCGTCCTTCTGAGCGAGCAACTCTACGTCGACGCTGCTGCACGCAAGCGACGCGGTGAGCACGCTGAACGCTGCGACGGTCAGAACGGGGCGTATGACGGACCTCGACGCGCATCTCAAGCGAGCTTTTCGGCAGCGGTGTCGGAGCACTCGGACAATGTAGCCCAAGCGCCCTTGCCTCGCGCAACTGTGCGCCGAAGCGGTGTTCAGCATCACCTAAATCGTGTGCCTTCGCAGAGCAGCACCGTCCGAGCTCACGTCCAAGGGCCCGCCTCCAGCGATCTGACGGGACAGTGCGCTGGGCACCCGCGTCCCAATCGTGAGCTGGCTCCGTGAACCAACGAGTTTTCTGCTCGCCGGAGCCCTCGATGTGGGAACGTCATACACAGATGAGGCGGTGCTTTTCGACAGAGGGATGCACTCCAGATCGGCGGCGCGGAGTCCGCATGGGCGCGCTCCTGAGTCTCTGCTTGCTCTCAGCTGTGACCGGCTGCGGCAATGTGAGTATCGAGCTTCTCTCTGCCTCGAGCGAGACGCGAGACGCGATACCCCCTGCCGCGCGGCTCGCCGATGGGGGCACACCGGATGCGTCAAGCGACGCGGCTTTCGTAGAGCTTGGTGACAGCTCCACCCCACAGGACGCGGCGGATGTCTCCCAGAAGCCGCTGGATCCGATGTGGATCCAGGAGGCGCTCCCATACCCCTCGGGGGCTGCCGCCTCCGCCGTGCTCAGCACAGGCCTTCACTATCTCGGTGGCTCCAACAATTACAAGGGTGACACGCGCTACACCGATCACTACGTGTACGATGCCGTGGAGAAAGTCTGGTCTGCCGCCCCAGCCGACGTGCCCGACACCGACACATGGGGCGCCCGAGCCCATGTCTATCAGGATCGGCTCTACCTGCTTGGCGGCTGGCCCGCCGGAAATCGCTTTCGCGTCTATGATCCCTCCACAGACGCCTGGACTTCACTGAAGGCTCCCCCCGTGTCGTTCGAGTGGGGCTTCGCCTCGGCGGTCATCGGCGCTGCGCTGTACGCTTTCGGCGGCGACCCCGGCCCGGCCACGAACGCGCCCGGATACAAGTACGACTTCAACACCGGCGCCTGGGCACCTGTGGCAGCCATCCCCTTGAACGAACGTGAGGGCGCGCTCTCCGCGGCGGCTGTTGGCGCTCGCCTATACGTGCTCAATGGGAACCCCAACGATGGCACCACCGTCCTCCAGATCTACGACAGCCTCACGGACAGTTGGTCCACGGGGGCCACCCTCGACGGTCACATCTTCGAGGCCGCAGCCGCCGCAGCCGTCGGCACGAAGGTGTACTTCTTTGGCGGCGCCAACCGTCACGCCATCTCGGACTACTCCGAGACGCCCGCCGTGGTCTCCAGCACGGTCAACATCTACGACAGCGTGACAGCCAGCTGGTCCACGGGACTCTCCATGAGCGTGCCCAAGATGTGGGCCACGGCCGAGCTCTACGAGGGCTCGATTCACGTGCTCGGCGGATTGGGTGCGGACAGCCTCCAGCTCGAAACCCACGAGGTGTTGGCCCTCGACGTCGCTGAGAACCGCGCGGCTTCTGCGCACTAGCCTCGCAAGTGCTCACGCGAGCGCCGAAAGGTCGTCGTTCGCGCCGTCCTCCGAGGCGCGGCGCGCCCTGCGCCGCAGGTTGAGGCTGCCGATGAGCAGGCACAGCACACCCGCCGTGTTGATCAGCTGGGCCGTCCACTGCTGCGCCATGGAACGCTCCTGACGCGCGATGGCCTGCAACGCGAAGGTCGCGAGCAGGTAGCCCGCGATCAACGCAGAAGCGAGCGGGGCACCGCGCCGACGCGCCTCGAGCGAGGCCGTCACCAGCGTGACCGAACTGGCGATCGCGACCCCTGCGATCAGTAAGATGCGGTAGCTCGCCACGCCGCGCAGCATGAGCGAAAGGCTCACCGCCATCACCGCAGCCGCGAGTAGCAAGGCCAAGCGCAACGGCCGCGACCCGGCACGCCTCGCGCCCACGAATGCCACCGACAGGCAAATGAAGCCCGACGCCAACAAAAAGAAGAGCGCCTCGTCGAGGACGACGAGATTCAGCGCCCCCTGCGACACTGCCATGACCAGCTTCCACGTGGCCTTGGCCGTCCCTCCCAGGGTCACCAGCGCCGCGCCGAACCAGGCGAGACGTCGCGCCTCGGGGTGCTCGCGCGTCACCACCTCGGCAAGCAGAAAGAACGCGAGGCCGCCGAGCAGGACGGGCACGAAGTCCTCGAGGGCCATGGGGATGCTGAAAATCACGTTCGAACGACGGTAGCACTACCTTCGCGCGCTCGCCCAGCCGCCTGCCCCAGCCAGGACGGTCAAGCCGGCGCCGCGGTGGCTTCGTCGCGCAGCATGGCGATCAGGTCAGTGGACCCAGGATCGACGCCGGCTTGCATCATCAAGGTCGTGACCTGCCCGCGGTGGTGGGTCTGGTGATTGAAGAAGTGGGTCACCGCCCACCAACCGGGATGCTCCATCGTCACGCCGCTGCTCGTCGCGTAGGAGAGCACGCGCGTCAGAAAGCCCTCCTCGAGCGCGTCGGTCCAGGCGAGGATGTCGACGTCGGTACGCACGCGTTGCTCACTCAGCTCGTCGAAGGAAGCGTACAGCTCCTGGCCGAGCGAGGTGATGCGGATGGGCACTCCGTCCCGATCGCGCGACTGATACCGCTCGGAGTCGGCGGTGAACCGCAGCATCCAGACGCGATCGGCGAGCAGGATGTGATTGAGCGTGCGGTGGATGGATCCAAAGAACGCTCCGCGATCGAGCTTTCTCGACTCCTCGTCGAGCGTTTCGCACAGCGCATAGAGTTTTTGGTTCATCCAGCGGTTGTAGCGAGCGTGGGCCTTGAGCCCTTCGAGCCATGGATTCGACATGGGCGAGGAGATACCTGGCGACCTGCTGCGCGGTCAACGCGATGCCCCCGCAGTCAACTCCCCAACGAAGCACTCCTCCCCTGGAACGCGGCGCGCGGCCAGCGTGGCACGTCACGGATGGCACTGCCGTGGTAGACCGGGGGGGATGATTCTCGGACTCGGCATCGGGAT
>CAYNOM010000522.1:3379-5056 GCA_964398415.1 uncultured Polyangiales bacterium
CGCAGGCAAGTTCCCCATCGAAGCGCTCCTCCCCTGGAACGCGGCGCGCAGGCAGTGTTAGCGTACGCACCGCATGGCCATCACGAGCCGCTTTCGAACTTCCATCCGCGCGTATTCGGCATGAAACTACGAGTGCTTTCGCCAGGGGTTTCCTTGTCCTGGGCGCTGTTGTGCGCCGCAGCCGTGCTCGGTGCCGTGTTCAGCTATGCGACCCTCCAGCCCTGGCTCGGCCTGCGGCTCAGCTGGGACGAGGCTGCGCAAGCCGCCCTCGTGCGCGCAGCCCACGGCCCCGCCCAGCACATCGCGCCCGGCACGGCCATCGTCGCCGTCGCAGCGTCGCCCGAGCCGATACGTCTCACGGCAGAAGACTTCACGCTGGAGCCCGACGCAAACCTTCCAAGCTTCGCCGTGTATCGGCGCTTTCTCGCGCGTCAGGAGCGGCTCTCCTCCCTGCAGGCGGCGTCGACGGTGCGCTTCATCGACAGCGAAGGTCGCACGCACGACGTACGCCCGCTCTCGCGTCGTCCATGGACGGACCTGCCGGTCGAGTTCTGGGTGCAGGTGACGGTGGGCCTTTTTGCCTGGCTCATCTCCGCTGGCGTCTGGGCGTTTCGCGTAGGTGAACCGAGCGCGAGATACTTGCTTGCAAGCGGCTTCAGCACGCTGCTGTTCGCGCCGCTCGCGGCTGTCTACAGCACGCGCGAGCTCGCGCTGCCGGGCACGCAGTTTCTCTGGTTGTCCGATCTGAACTTCTTCGGCGGCTCTCTTTACTGCGCGACCATGGTGGCGCTGCTTTGGTACTACCCGCGCAGGCTCGGTGCCATGGCGGCTGGCCCCATGGTGATCGTCGGGTTTCTCGGTTGGTTCGCAGCCCAAGAGCTCGGTGCATTCGAGTCCATGGTGGTGGCGCGGCGCACGCCCGTGTTCGTGTCGCTCGTGCTCACGTTCGTTCTGTCAGCGGTACAGTGGCGGGCTACCCGCCACGACCCTGTGGCGCGCGCCGCCTTCTCTTGGTTTCTTCTGTCTTGGCTGCTTGGCACGACCGCCTTTGCGACGCTTACCATGGTGCCCCAGCTCTTCGGCATCCAAACGGATGCCCTGCAGGGCTACGCCTTCCTGCTGTTTCTCCTGGTCTACGGAGGCCTAGCCTTCGGCATCTTACGGTTTCGTCTGTTTCAGCTAGGCGAGTGGTGGTTCCGCATCTTCAGCTGGCTGCTGGGCGCCGCGCTCTTGCTCTCGATGGACTTGACCCTGGCTGCGTTCCTTTCGTTCCCTGCGTCGATCTCTTTGGGCCTTGCGTTGCTCATCTGCGGTTTTCTGTGGTTACCCCTGCGCGGGCTGTTGTGGACGCGTCTGGTCGAGCCGCGTGCCTTCGACGTGCACCAGTTGTTCAAGAGCGTCGTGCACGTGGCCTTTGCGCCCAGCCAGAGCGAGCGTGCGCGGCGCTGGGCGGACCTCATGAAACAACTCTTCGATCCCCTGCGCGTCGAGATGTCGATCGAGGACGTGTCCTCGGTGCGCATCGAAGAGGAAGGCCTAGCCTTGCTTGCACCCGCCATCGACGGGGCCAAGGCACTGAGGCTGACCTACGCTGCCCACGGACGACGCCTGTTTTCTCCGCGCGACATCCAGCTGCTTCAGCAGGCCGTCGATATGTTGCGTCACGTCGACGAGAGT
>CAYNOM010000523.1:0-5055 GCA_964398415.1 uncultured Polyangiales bacterium
AAGCCCGTGGCCACGAGGGGGCGCGGCCCGAGCGACACGTCCGTTACGTGCGCCGTGTCGCCCTCGGGAAGATCGGTGGGCACGCGCTCCGGGGCGAAGGCGACGTACTTGACGCCGACGAAGTTGACCAAGGTGGCGAGCACAATCCCGATCGCGCTGAGCAGCAGGTAGCCGTAGCCCGTGCCCTGGTCGAGCGTGGTCAGGCCCATCAGTGCCTGGATGGCCAGCATGCGCAGGGTGAGCCCCGCGAGGTTGGCCGCCACGTAGGTGACGTAGCTGAACAGAAGGGGCGTCTCGCGCGCGTGCTCGAAGCTGAAGCGTCGGTTCACAGCGTAGTTGAACGTGACCGCCGCGGCGAACCCGCCCACCTGACACAGGCGTGTGTCGAGCGAGGCGAGCTCCTTGAGCGCGGTCACGACGCTCAGATCGACGAACACGCCGAGGAAGCCGACGACGCAGAACTTGAGAAACTCGATCAGACCGGGAAAGCGAAACTTGTACAGCTTGTAGAGGTGCGTGAGGTACTCGCCCAGCACGCGCAGGCTCTGCTTGCTCTCGCCGTGCTCGCGATCGGTGAACACGATGGGCACTTCGGCGAGCCGCGCCGGGTGGGCCTTTACCACCACCTCGAGCACGATCTTCCAGCCCACGGGGTCGAGCGCGAGCCCCTCGAGCTTGTCGCGGCGAATCGCCATGAAGCCGGTGGTCGGGTCGGTCATGCCCGAGAGCCCGATGGCGAGCGAGGCGGCAAAGCGCGACTTGAGCTGGGAGAACAGCGGCCAATCTTCGGAGCCACCCCCGGGGACGTGCCGGCTGCCCACCACGATTTCAGCCTTGTCTTCCAGGATCATGCGCACCATCTGGGGCAGCGCAGACACCGGATGGCTGCCGTCGGCATCCATGACTACGCAGACCCGGGCCTCGGACAGCGCGAAGCCCGCGAGCACGGCGGTGGCGAGGCCACGCTCCTCGGTGCGCTTCAGCACGCGCACGCGGTGGGCCTTCGCGAGCTCCCGCGCCACGTCGGCCGTGCCGTCGGGGGAGTTGTCGTCGACGATGATGATCTCGGCGTTCAGTCCCGCTTCGCGCAAGGCCGCAGCGATGCGAGGCACGAGCACCGGGAGCGACGCCGACTCGTTGTAGGTCGGCAACACGACCGACACGTCGAGTCCGGGCTCGCTGCTCATCTGAGCCGCGTTGTAGCACGGGCTTTTGGCCCTGGTCGCCGGGGGTGTAAACCGGGGTGCGCTCTGTTCCTACCCATCCTCGACTGAATCACGAGTTGTGTACGCGCATCCATGATGGCAGCCTAAATGGAAGGCGGCTCGAGTGCTCGCGCATGCGCGCGAGGTCACTCATGCAGAGCCTCGCATCGAAAACCTTCGCAACCGGTAGATTCCGTCGTTCATGGCTACCTCTCGCGCCACCACCACCGATTGGTTCGTACGCGCCGCGGCGCTGGTGGTGATTCTCGGCGGACTCAAGATCGCGACGCCCGTGGTCGTGCCCCTGTTGCTGGCGGCGTTCCTCGCCATCGTGTCGTCGCCACTCATGTTCTGGTTGGTGCGTCACGGGGTGCACAGGCACTTCGCGCTGACGGCCGCCATCTCCGCCGACGTGGCTTTTTTCGGGCTGATGGTGGCCATCGCGGCCAGTGGGCTCAACGCGGTCGTGTCGGCCATGCCGCGCTACCACATGCGCATCGACGTGCTGCGCGCAGA
Organism: uncultured Polyangiales bacterium; assembly: GCA_964398415.1. Lineage (GTDB taxonomy): Bacteria > Myxococcota_A > Polyangia > Polyangiales > DASUME01 > DASUME01. Next base: position 1,722 of record CAYNOM010000523.1, read on the forward strand.
GGCCAGCGAGTGGACGCTCAAGCAGGGGCTGCCCGCCGATCTGATTCCCCAGGCCCTGGTCTACGACGACGTGAGCGCCGCGCTCGGCGACGCCCTCGGGCACCTGGCGCGCACGCTGTCGTCGCTCTTGCTCGTGCTGCTGATCGTCACCTTCCTGCTGGTCGAGATGCTTGGCATCGAAGACAAGCTGCGGCACGTGTTCCGCCACCCCGAGATCGGCATCGAGCAGTTTCGTCGCGCCGCTGCCCACGTGCAGCGTTACATCGTCGTCAAGACCGCCGCCAACCTGCTCACCGGGGCGCTCGTGTGGATTTGGCTCGCGGCCTTCCGCATCGACTTCGCCATGCTGTGGGCCGTGTGCGCGTTCATGCTCAACTACATCCCCACGATCGGCAGCGTCATCGTAGGGGTTCCCGTGTTGATCGTGACGCTCCTGCAGTACGGCTTCGGCACCACGTTGGTCGTGGCCACGGGCTACGGCTTGATCAACATGGCGATCGCGGCGCTGGTCGAACCGCGCGTGTTTGGCCAAGCCCTCGGGCTCTCTCCGCTCGTCGTGTTCGTGTCGATGGTGTGCTGGGGATGGCTCTGGGGGCCCGTAGGCGCCTTGCTGAGCGTGCCGCTGACGGTGGTCGTCAAGATCGCCCTGGCCTACGTGGAGGGCTATGGCTGGCTGTCGCAGATGCTCGGGCCGGTGACCGGACCCCAGCAGGGCGTGGGCTCGCCCAGTATTCCCCCTGGCGTGCTGACGAGCTTGCCGCCCACGATCGACTTGGGCGGCGGCATCTCGCTCGGTACGCACAGCGTCAGTCTCACGGGCGCGGTGATGCCGGCCATCCCCCCGAGCATGGCACCGCTGCTGTCCGCCGCGCAGAGCAGCCTGAGCCTCACCACACCGAGCTCGACGATTCCGCCGCCGCCACCCGACCCCGACTCGGATGCGCTCGAAGAGTAGGGGCCCTACCGGACCGCGCGCCCCTTACCCGCGCTTGAAGGGGCTGCTCTCGGCGAAGAAGCTCAGATCCGCCTGCACCGAGACCGCCTCTTCTTCGACGAAGCGCGCGACGCCGCGATCGAGGGCAGGGTGGGCGAGGTAGTGGGCGCTGTGACATAGGCTCGGCAGAAAGCCGCGTTTGATCTTGTGCTCGCCCTGCGCGCCGGCCTCGAAGCGCCTCAGGCCACGGGCCAGGCCCCACTCCATCGGCAGGTAGTAGCAGAGCTCGAAGTGCAGCATGGGCACCTCGCGGCTCGCGCCCCAGTAGCGTCCGTAGAGCGAATGGCCCTTGTAGAAGAACAGGGCCCCGGCGACGGGCTCGTTGTCGTCGTGGGCCATGGCGAGGTAGGCGTGGGGCTGGGTGCCGAGCTCGTCGAAGAAGCCGCGCGTCAGGTAGGCCACCGAGCCCTTCTCTTCGATCGTCGACAGATAGAACCGATACATGGCCGAGAGGTCTTTGGGGGCCACCTCGCGCGCGTGGCGCATCGATAGCTGAAGACCCGCCGCTCGCGCACGCTCGCGCTCGCGCCTCACCTGCTTGCGCGCACTGTTTCGGAGGCGCGCCACGAAGTCGTCGAAGCAGCGCTCGCCCTCGCTCTCGAAGTGAAACTGGTAGCTCTTGCGCGCGTGCAGGCCGAGCGCCGACAGGGCGCGGCTCTCCTCCTCGGTGCAGAACAACACGTGCAGCGACGAGGCGCCGCTCGAGCGCATGACGTCCATGGCCGTCTCGACCAAGGTCTTCTGTACGCGCGCTCGGTCGACGCCCTCTGCGATCAACAGGCGCGAGCCCGTGGCGGGCGTCATGGGGACCGCAGAAACGAGCTTGGGGTAATACGAGAGCCCCGCGCGCATGGCCGCATGGGCCCAGCCGAAGTCGAAGATGAATTCACCATAGGAGTGATTCTTCAAGTACAGCGGCATCGCGCCCACCAGCCGCTCGCCGTCGTAGACCACGATGTGCAGCGTCAGCCAGCCGCTGTGTCGCGATCCGACGCTGCCGCTTCGCTCGAGCAGCGCGAGAAAAGCGTGCTCGGTGAACGGGTCTTGGGGGCCGACGAGCGCGTCCCAGGCGGCGGCCGGCACATCCCCAAGCGAACGCAGCACGCGAGCTTCCAGCACGATCGGCAAGGTAGTACATCTCGCGCAGCGCGGGGACTGGAGGTTTGTCCTCGATGAGGGACGGGATCTGGGCTGTGTGCTCCGTGCACTTGGGCGCTGTCACAAAAACGACCGAGAGCCGCCTCGTGTGTGAAATCTGTTTGGGTTTGGATTGACTCTTTTCGCCGATGCAGGCAAAAGAATCACCAGACCGCAGGGGCCCCAGTGCGCTCGTGTGGCTGCCCTGGGGAGGAGCGGCCGCTCGCGACGGCCCCCGCGGTTTCGCTAATTCTGGGCGGTTCAGCCCACGACGAAGTTCACGAGCTTGCCCTGCACCACGATCGCTTTGCGTACGGTCTTGCCGGCGAGCAGCTCCTGAACTTTGCCATCCGCGAGAGCCAATTTTTCTAGCTCTGCCGCGCTAGCCTCGCTGGGTACGCTGATGCGAGCACGAACCTTCCCCATGATTTGTACGGGGATCTCGACGGTGTCGTCCCTCAGCAGCGCGGCGTCGTAGCTCGGCCAGGTCGCACTGGAGATGCAGCCCTGTGCGCCGAGCTTCGACCACAGCTCTTCGCACAAGTGCGGGGCGAAGGGCGCGAGGATGCATGCGAAGCGCTCGGTTTGGTTGCGCGTGAGGCCGCCCGCCGAGGTAGCGGTGTTCACAAAGCCGATTAGCGCCGCAATGGCGGTATTGAACGCCAGGCGCTCGATGTCCTGCTCGACCTTGGCGATCGTGCGATGCAGCTGCTTTTCGACTTCGGCATCGGGCGTGTCGCACAGGCGCAGCTCGCCGCTCGTCTCGTCGATGACGAGGCGAAATGCCCGCTGCAGAAAGCGCGACAGTCCCGCGATGTCGCGTGTGTTCCAGGGCTTGTTCGCCTCGAGCGGGCCCATGTACATCTCGTACAGCCGGAAGGTGTCGGCGCCGAAGCCTTCGATCACGTCATCCGGGTTGACGACGTTGCGCAGGCTCTTCGACATCTTGGCCGTGATCTGCGCGACGGCCTTGCCGGTGGCTCGCTCTACGAACGTGCCCTCGGTGGGCTCGTCGACCTCGTCGATGGGCACGAGCGAGCGGTCTTCGCGTTGGTAGGCGTAGCTCAAGATCAGGCCCTGATGGAACAGCTTACGGAAGGGCTCGGGGGCGCTCACATGGCCCAGGTCGTAAAGCACTTTGTGCCAGAAGCGCGCGTACAACAGGTGCAATACGGCGTGCTCGGCGCCGCCGACGTAGAGGTC
>CAYNOM010000524.1:0-5049 GCA_964398415.1 uncultured Polyangiales bacterium
GACTTTCACTCGACATGGTGACGGGGCGCGTGCCGGTGCCCGCCGATGCGGGGGCGCTCAAGCCTTCCACGCTCAAGACCACGACGGGCACCCCGGGGCAGCAGCCCGGCTGACGTGCGCCCCTTGGTGCGTGCTTCGTACAGCGGCCCACCCCGTTTCTGTTTGTAGGCACCAACGGGATGGCACCCCCGGTGAGTCAGCGAGGGCGTGGCTCGGGGGGCCGCAGGTTCGAAATCCGGCGGGCTGAACCACGTCATCGCCGGTTTCTTGGCTGGCATGACAGTTGCCCTTGCGGGGGCCATGTCCCATTCCCCCGCGAAGCCCCAAGCAACCGCTTACTACGAGAGCGGACCCGAGAGTGGTCAGTACCGCGCCAGCGGCCGGGTGCATCTCCCCAGCGAGGACTCCGAGGCCTGTCGGGCTGACTTCGAGCAGGCCCTGCGCGCAGTGCGCGACCGGCCCGAGTCGTTCGGCACTTGGGAAAGGCTCGAGGCGCTCGGCGAGGCGAGCCAGCAAGTCGAGCAGGTCGGCGAGGTGTACCTGCGGATGCTGACGAAGGGCCTCGACGAAGTCGTGAAGGCCGAGCTGTCCCGTCGCGCCCACGCCTTCTTCGACAGCTGGTTCGGCGACGACGTGGACGTCATGTCGCGCGTGCTCGGACGAATTCTCGAGGCCTGTCCCACGGCAGATTGGGCCCTCGACGAGCTGGTGACGGCGCTGACCGTGGCCGAGCGCTGGCAGGCGCTGCTCGAGGTGTACGATCAGGCGCTGTCCACACGCCTGCCGCGCGCGCGCCGGCAGCAGCTGCTCGACGACGCGGCGCACATCGCCAAGGACTTCGCCGATCAGCCCGAGCGTGCGGTGGTCTACGCGAACCAGCTCATCACCCTCGGCGCCGACGCCGCGGCGCTCTGCGCGTCGGTGGCGCGCATGCTCCGCGAGCGCAGCCTGTGGCGCCCGCTGCTCGAGCTGTGGCACGCGCAGCTGGACGCCAACACGGCTGTAGACCCAGTGGCGCTGCGGCTCGAGATGGCCGATCTCCATCTGTGTGAGCTGGGCGAGGCGGAGCCTGCCTTCGCGCAGGCTTGCCTCGTGCTCGAGCAACGTCCCGGACACGAGGCCGCCTGCGACGTGCTGTCGCGCGTGCTCGTGCGCGACGACGTGAGCCTCGAGCTTCGGCGCCGGTGTCTGGGGCTCCTGCGCCTGCATCACGACAGCGCGGATCGATCCGAGGCGGCCATCGCTGCCCTCGAAGCGTTGCTGACCCACACCCAGGGCGAGGAGCGAATCGACCTCCATCGCGAGCTGTGTCAGCGCCTGTCCGCACGCGGCGACGATGCCTCTGCCATGGCCCACGCTGGGGCGGTGTTGCGCGTTCTGCCGGACGACGTGGATGCTCTCGCGCAGCTCGTCCGCCTCGCGCAGCGCAGCGCCCTCTACGCGCTGCACGCGCAGGCCCTGAGCGAGGCTGCCGAGGGGGCGGAGAGTCGCGAGACGCGCGCCTCGCTCCTGCTCATGGCGCTCGAGGTGCGTGCGGAGCGCATGCTCGATCGCGATGAGGCGGTGCGCATCGGTCAGCGTGTGCTCTCCATCGACGGCCTCTCCGACAAGCTCGTGTGTCGCGCGGCCCGCTCCGTCGAATGGCTTCTGCGCGGAGAGGGGCGTGAACAAGAGCGCCTCGAAGCCCTCGAGCACCTGTCGCGCGTGGAAGAGCACCCGACGACGCGACGCCTCCTGTGTGCCGAGGTGGCGAAGTGCGCGCTCGAGCTCGGGGTTCCTGCGCGTGCCCTCGCCGCATGGCAGGCGCGTCTCGCAGACGAGCCGAGCGATCTTGCGGCGCTGTCGTCGGCCATCTCGCTGAGCGAGAGCCTGGGTCGGCATCGCGAGCAGGTGGAGCTCTTGCGCGCCCGCGCGGTGCTTGCCCCCACGCGTGGACAGCGCCGCCAGGACCTCGTGCAGGTGGCGTCACTGCACGCGAATCAGCTCGGTGACCTCGGTGCGGCGATCGACACCTGGCTTACGGTGCGCGACGAGTTCGGGGATGACTACGACGTGCTTCAAGCACTCGACGAGCTGATGGCGAGAAGCGATCGATTTGCCGAGCTTGCACGCCTCTACGCCGCCGCCACCGAGCGTGAGCGCGGGCTGTCGCTCGACCGCCTGTGCCGCCTCGGCGATGTGTATCGTCTCGAGCTCTCCGAGCCTGGCGCGGCCGCCCGCGCCTATGCGCGCGCGCTCCAGCTCTCCGCCGCGCACGAGCCGGCGCGTCAGGGGCTGCGGGCACTCTTGGATGATCCCGCATGTCTCCGCGAGGCGACGCTTGCTCTCGACGCGGCCTATCAGCTCACGGACGACTTTCAGCTTCGCATCGAGCTGCTCGAGGCCCGGCTGCGCGGCAGCGAGGATCCCAAGGAGCAGGCGACGTGGATGCTCGAAGCGGCTGAGCTGTGTGAGCAGCGGGCGAACGACCCCGGCCGCGCGCTGTCTCTCGTGGCCAAGGCGCTGACGCGCCTGCCGACGCACGTCTACGCGGAGCGCGAGCTGTTGCGACTTTCCAAGCTGACGGGGCGAAGCCGCGAGGCCGCGGCCGCGCTTCACTGGGCGGCCATGGCCGTGCACACCGACAAGCAGCGCGCGGCCGACCTTTCATCCGTCGAGGCCGAGTTGCTCGACGGACTCGGCGATGCGAAGGGCGCCGCCGAGGCCTATCGCGCCGTGCTCGACGCGCGTCCGGCGGGCCGACGGGAGGCACGGGGCGCCGTTCGTTGTGCGGCGCACGTCGGCGATTTTCGCAACGCGTGCGAGACGCTCGTGAAGAGCTGCGCGGCGCGCGGCCTGCTCGAGCACGCGCTGCTCGATGTGCTCGAGGAAGCGGCAACCGCGGCCAAGGCCATGCCCGAGCTCGCCAAGGAGCTGTCGTGTGCGCTGCGCGGTGGTCCCGAGCTGCCTCCGGAGATCGCCTGCGTCCTGTTCATGCGCCTCGCGAGTCTGTTCGCCGAGCAGGTAGGGGAGCTCGCCGAAGCCGAAGAGGCGGCCCGCGCGGCGCTGCAGCAGCGTCCCCAGCATGTGCCTGCGTTGCGACTGCTCTCCGATGTGCAGCGGCGCACGGGATCGCCCGACCTTCTGACGACGTTGCTGGCGCTCGATGCGGCCGAGCTCGACAACATCGACCCGATGATCGAAGCCGCACAGCGGCTCGAGGCGCTCGCCGCTAGCCCCGCCGTGCAGCGCACGGTGCTTCAGCGTCTGTATCGTCGCGCGTCGGACCTGTGGCTGCGCGAGCGGGCGGCGGGTGATGTGGGCCACTGGGTCACGTGGACCGTCGATCGGCTCGTGCCCTTGGAGCTCGCGTCGGAGCAGCCGGAGAGAGCGCTGCAGCTGCTCGACGATGCCGCTCGCTTGCCACTCGCTCTGCCCGAGCGCGGACGGCTTCGCGTTCAGATCACCCGCATTCTCGCGGATCAGGGAAGGCAGGCGGAGGCGCTCGCCATGGGGCTTTCGGCCCTCGAGTGCCGTCCCGACGATCTCGACCTCATCGGCTTCGTCGCCGGGCTCGCGGAGCGGCTCGAGCGCGTCGCCGACGAGCTCGTGCTGCGCAGGCGCCAACTCGAGCTTACCCAGGCAGGAGGCGAGCGGATCGCGCTACGCCTGCGTCTCGAGCACCTCACCGCCGTGCTCGAAGGGTGCGACGGACGCCTCGCGCTCCTCCGCGCAAACCTCGCTGACGAACCCGCCCATGCCCCGTCGATCGAGGCGCTGTGCACGCTCCTCGCCGGCAAGCATCGCTTCCTCGAGCTCGTGACGATCCTCGGCGAACAGGCTGAGTGCGTCGTAGGACGTGGCGACGCGGCGCGCGGGCTCGCCCTGTGGCGTCGTGCGGCCACGCTCGCGGAGCAACATCTCGTCGATCGGCGTCTCGCCATACGGCAGCTGTCCCAGGCCGCCGAGGTGGAGGGGGGCGACGTGGTCGTCGACGAGCTCCTGAGACTGTCGCGCGCGGAGTCCGATCCCACGACGACGGCAATCTGGCTTTCGCGCAAGCTGAAGGGCGCGTCAGAAGACCAGCGCCTCACGCTTCAGCTCGAGCTCTCGGAGGCCCAAATTCTCGCCGGTCAACGTGGCGCGGCGATTTCGACGCTGCATGCCGCGTTCGCGTCGCAGCCGAAGGACGTGCGCGTGCGCTCGCTCTTGATGCGTGAGCTCAGGGCCGACGAACGCCAGGCGGAGTTGGCTCAAGTGCTGGCCCACGCTGCCGTGCACGCCGAAGGCCCCGCGGAGAGTCTTTCGTTTGCGCGCGAGGCGGCGCGTCTCTACGCATCGCTCCACGAGCCCGAGGCGCTGATCGCGGCGGCCGAGATCGCCCTCGGTGTGTGCCCTGATGACGTCGAGATGTGCTCGCGGATGGCCGATGCGCTGCGTGCCCTGGGGCGCACGGCCGAGGCTCGCAACGTCTTGCTGCAGCTGCTCAGCCAGTTCGGGCGCCGCCGCTCTGCCGAGCGGGCTCTCGTTCACGTGCAGCTCTCCGATGTGTTGCACGATGAGGGTGATTTCGAAGGGTGCTGTGTGCAGCTCGAGTTGGCGCTCAAGATGCGCCCAGGCGACGTCAGCATCATGCATGCGCTCGCCAAGCGTGCCCGCGAGGCGAGGGATCTCGTGCGCCGCGAGCGTGCCCTGCGCGCCCTGCACCTCGTCGCGAAGCGAGGGCCAGTGCGGCTCGACGATGATCTCTCGATCGGCGTGAGCGAGGTGCTGCTCGAGCTGCGCGAGGTCGCGCTCTTGCGCGGCGATGAGGCCCAAGCGAACACCCTTCGCGAGTCGGCGCTCGAGGCTCTGCGTTTCGACGATCCCGAGTGTGAGCGCATCAAGGATGCGCTGCGTGCAAACGAGTCGACCGACGTGCTCGAGGACATTCTGCGACAGGAGCTCGCTCACGCGGTCAGTGATGTATCGCGCGCTGCCTGCATGGGCCAGCTCGCAGACTTGCTCGAGCGCTCCGATCCGGCGAGCGAAGAGGCCCTCGAGCTGCGCCTGTCGGCCGTGGGGCTCGAC
>CAYNOM010000525.1:0-5045 GCA_964398415.1 uncultured Polyangiales bacterium
GGGTGCACGCGTCGTCGGCCTGCACGCACGGGCGCGGGGCTCATCGAGTACCTCGGACCCAAGCGGCGTGTACTCGAGGATGTACTCCTTGGTGTCTCCCGGCCCCGTCCAGCGCAGCACCGCCACGACGCGCGCATCGGGGTTTTGCGTTCGGGTGAGCCGGACGCGCGCATCCAAGTAGAGGGAGTCTAGGTTCGCGAAGCTGCGAAGCCTCGTGCGCGACTACTCAAGAGCTGGACGCCGGCGTTGATCCCTCGCTCGACAGTTCGATGTCACGCACGGCCGCGTTCTACCCGATCCCCGGCTCGAACAACCCGACGCCGGTTACCCCGGGAGCGCCGCTTGAGGACGGTTCCTCACCCCTGAAAGTCGGATGAGCCTACTTTTTCTTGTCGACGAAGGTGAAGCGCGCTTTGAGATCGGCCTTCATGGTCTCGCTCGGTGGAAAGGTCAGCCCGTCACCCATCGAGGCCGTGAGCGAGCCCGAGTAGGAATCCTTTTCGGCGTCGTAGCTGTACTCGACGCTGCAGTTGAGGGGCAGCAGCTGCTGGTTGCCCGTGGGCGGCTGACCGTAGCGGACGATGAGCTCCCCACCGTTTTCGCAATCGAAGGCGCCATCGACCTGTTCGCGCTGCAGTTGCAGCTGAACCTGCAGCGACGGCATGTTGACGATAGCCAAGCCTCCCGGGAGAAAGGTCACGGATGAGCCCGAGGTGGCGTTCACGTTGAAGGGGGACTCGTAGATGCCGGGTGCGAGGTGTGCAGAGGTGCTGTTGGTGACGCTTACGATGATCACCCCCTGCGTGTCAGCCGCAAGCATGGTGGGCAGATCCGGAAAGCCGTCGGCATCGAGCATCGCGCTGCCGCTGTCCGCATCGTCATTGGCCACGTTGCCAGCGTCGGTGCTGCCAGCGTCGGCGTTGCCAGCCCCCGCATCGTCGCCGCGCATGCTCGCGGTGGCGGCATCCGCGTCGCTCGCCCCCTGAGTGCCGCCATCGCTCTGTGTGCCGTCTCCTCCGCCCGCATCATCGCCGCAGCTCGCGCAGATCGCCGCCGAGAGCACGAGCACGTGGCTCGCCCGCTTCCATCGCTCCATTTGTCCATCCCCCCTTGGAGACATCCTCGACGCCCCCTGTCCAGGATAGGGGACGTGGCCGCGTACTCCAAGAGAGGAGTAGCCGCCGTGCTGGAGCCGCGGCACTCGGCTCTCGACGGGCCCATGGGCGACGCTCATACTGCCCGGCATGAACTTGCCGGAGCTTTCGAACTTCATCGCGGGCGAGCTCTCCGCGCCCGCGGTCGACCGTGGCAGCGAGCTCAAAAACCCCAATACGCGCGAGCCTTTGCAGCGTCAGCTCTCGGCCACGCCCGAGGACGCCGAGCGCGCGATGGCGTGCGCCCACGCCTGCTACGAGCACGGCGAGTGGGAGCGCATGGGGCCCGAGGGCCGGGCAACGTACCTCGATGCCATCGCCGATGAGCTCGCCAAGCCCGAGCACCAGGCGCTGATCAGCTACTGCGATTCGATCACGACGGGCGCCGTCGTGGCCGTGACGCGCAAGATGGCGCAGATCGTCCCGCTCGTGTTTCGGGGTGCTGCAAAGTACCTGCGCTCCGGTGCGCTCAGCCGCAGGGTGACAGGGCCGAAGGGCGAGGTGGAGGTCTTCAAGCGACCCTGGGGCCCGACGTTTCTGATCTCGCCCTGGAACGGGCCCACGGCCATCGGCTCGCACAAGATGGCCTCGGCGCTTGCGGCAGGTGCGCCCGCGATTTTCAAGCCCAGCGAGTGGGCGCCGCACAGCGCCATCGTGATGGCTCACGCCATCCACAAGGCAAACCTTCCGCTCGGCGCGTTTCAGCTTCTGTGTGGCAGTCGGCACATCGGCGGTCCCATCTGCGCCGATGCGCGCATTCGCTCAGTGTCGTTCACGGGTGGTCTCGCGGGGGGACGCGCCGTGGCGCGCGCCTGCGCCGACGACTTCAAGGCGACGCAGCTCGAGCTGGGCGGCAACAACCCGCTCGTGGTCTTCGAGGATGCCGATCTCGACCAGGTGGCGACCGGCGTGGTCTTCGGCATGACCATGCTCAACGCCCAGTGGTGTCGGGCCCTCGGCCGCCTGATCGTTCACGCGTCGGTCAAGGATCGGTTGATCGAGGCGGTGCTCGCAAAGCTCGCCGAGGTGTCGCTCGGGCATTCGCTGTCCGACGCGTCCGACATGGGGCCGATGGTGCACGAAGGACAGTACGACTCGATCCGTGCGGACATCGCGCGGCTCGAGAGCAAGGGGGGGCGGACGCTGAGCGCCACGAAACTGCCCGAGCTCGGTGGCTACTTCATCGCGCCCACCCTGATCGATGGTTGCGACCCCAAGGATACGGTCGACGAGATCTTCGGCCCCGTGGCGAGCGTGCACACCTTCCGCACCGAGGAAGAAGCCCTGAGGCTCGCGAACGGCACACCCTTCGGGCTCGCAGGCTACGTGTATTCAGGCGACGTCGAGCGCGCGTTCCGCTTTGCGCGCGAGATCCGCACAGGCGGCGTGAAGATCAACGGCTACAGCCTACTCTCACTCAACCCCGACGCACCGCGCGCCGCCTGGGGGCTCTCGGGGATAGGCGAAGAGGGGCACGCCCAGTCGATCGAGTTCTTCTGCGGCGCGCGTGTGGTGGGCGTGAGCGGACAGGACCGCATCCGCTAGCGCGATTCGGTCCGGGTGCGTTTGGACATGAGGTGGCCATGTCGGTACGCGAACCACCTCACCGTCCCCATTACCGCCCGGTTCGGTGAGCCTGACAACCGTCGGTGTCGGATGGTCTTGTCTCGAAGTGGCACGAAAAGCCCCAATTCGAGATATGGCCACCAAGCTGACGTCCGGCGAGATCACGATTCAGATTCCGGATCCGCCCGGTGGCGTCAGGACCGACTTCAGCCATTGGCCCGTGGCGATCGTAAGGCCGCCAGCCCGAAAGATGACGGACGACGAGTACCGCGCCTATCTCGACTGGACGCGCAAGTACATCGTGTGTGTCGGACGGCCCTACGCCATGGTGCTCGACGCCACGGAGGCGGCGCCCGTCAGCCCCGGCCAGCGCAAGATCCTGAGTGACCACATGGCCCAGACGCGGCCCTTCTCGTCCAAGTATTGCGCGGGTGTGGCGATGGTCTTCGACTCGACGGTGATGCGGGGCGTGATGACGGCCGTCCTGTGGATGTCCGCGCCCGAGTATCCAACGAAGGTGTTCGCCAACACGCTCGATGCGACGTTGTGGTGTCGTGAGGCGCTACGCGAGCTTCAGGGGCGTGAAGCCATGAGCTGAGCTCAGGCGCGTTCATCGCGCGCGGGGGCGCAACGCGGGCGCGAACGACTCGCACGCGCGAAGGGCACGGTACTGCTCGAGCTGCTTGCCTCCGCGTCGCGAAAGCACGCTCGAGAGACGCAGCGTTTCGTAGGCGCGCAAGAGGCGGGCCACCCGCGCGCGCTCGACCCGCGCCCCATCGTGCTGGGCCATGGCTTCTTCGAGCTCGCGCGAGGTCTGCGCGTGGGCCTCGGACAGCTCTGATTCGGTCAACAGGCGCAGAATGCTCGCACCGTTTGCCTCCAACATCGCTTGGGTGCGGGCCTCGAACGGGTGCTCGAGCAGCGGGAATCGCTCGAGCAAGGCGATGCGTAGCGCGTAGAAAGCGTCGTCTTCGGCCTGCTGCGCGCGCTCTACGATCTCGGACAGCTCTTGCATGATGTCGTCGATCTCAGCGAGCTTGTCGCGGGCCGCGGCTTCGTCGCGCAGCTCGAGTGTCTCCCCGAGGTGCTTGATGACGACCACCTCTTCGGGCGCGGAGCGCGGATCGAGCACGGCTTTTTCACCGCTTGTGACCACCTCGCGCAAGTAGCGCTCGGACGTGGTGGTCGGCAGATCGAACGACGCGGCGTGCATGCGCGCCCAGGTGTGCGCCTCGAGCAGGCCGACGCGTTTGTCGCCATCGATGTCGATCTCGCTCAGGCGGTTGCGCTGCTGGCGATCCTTGCCCGACAGCGCGTGAAGCAGGTGAATGCCGTAGGATTCCTGACCTCGGCGGTCGGGATTCGGATCGCAGCCGCTGGCCTCGTCGTTCCAGGGTGCGGCGAACAGTCCGCAGTGCGCGGTCGAGCGCAGACCCTCGCGCGGATCGGCGTTGCGGAAGATCAGATCGGCAAAGCCGCCGCCGAAGCACGAGGTGATGACGAAGCGAGCAGGCCGCTGGGCCGACTCCTGGTCGAGCAGGGCTGCGAGGTCGGCGACCTGGAGCGGAAAGCCTCCCCACAGAGACAGGGCGTTGTCGCGCGGGGCGTGCCCCTGCTCGCCGTGGGCGGTGACGTACACGAAGAGCGGTGCGAGAGTGCGCGCCAACGTTCGCTCGAGAACGTGCAGCGCCTGTTGACTCGTGGCGGGACCATCCACGTGCAGACGCGCGGGCTCGTAGCGCGTGTGCAGCGGCACAGGCTGAAATAGACGCGCGAGCTCGGTGCGCAGGTTGGGCGGGTGCGCGCGCTGCGGGGGAGCTTCGACCGCAACCTGGGCCAAAGGACCACTGCCGAAGAGGGTGAGCGCTCGCCCAGCCATGAGGCCCTGCGCGAGCTCGAGATCCTGAGCCAGCGAGATCTGATTCGACAGCGGGTCGCTCCCGCCGCCGATGCCGATCCACGTGAGGTCTGAAGGCACGGCCACGGGTGGCAGATCGATGGATGCGCGTGGCGGGGGCGCGGGCTCAGGTGCCGCCGTGGCCACGTCGTGTGCGAGCTTCGCATCGGGCTTGGGACGCCTCTGAGCGCAGCCGAGGGCGAGCAGCGAAACGCACGCCATGAGCCAACCATACGAGCCGGGGCGCAGCATCGGCAGGCTTATGCGCGACGAATGACGGGGCGGCAAGGGTCGTGTTGAACGCGCGCGAGAAGATCCTACAAGCACGCACATGGCCGAACGTGCGCGCGTGGTGATCGTGGGCGGCGGATTCGGCGGGCTCACCTGCGCGAAGGCGCTCGAAGGCGCACAGGTCGAGGTGACGCTCG
>CAYNOM010000526.1:0-5038 GCA_964398415.1 uncultured Polyangiales bacterium
TCGCTCCTCTGGTGTCACAGGGCTTTCGCTGGGTGTGTAGGTCACGTCATCCCAGCCATCTCGGCAACCCGAGCTCAGCCAGGCGCAGAGCAGCACACCCAAACCGAAAGGCGACAGCGCCGTCAGACCTCTACGTCCCATGAAAGCTCCAAACGTTGCGATGCGGTGGTGTTCGATGTGGCTGAGCTTGTCGCAAGTGACCAGTTCGCAACGTTTGCTTGGCAGTTTCTCGAAAACACGGTCTTGTCGCACGCCGCTGCGTCGTGCGGGTGATTGCTGCTCTGTTCGGTCTCCAGGCGCTGCGCTAGGAACCGCGCACCATGGGCCACGTCGAACACTCGCCTCCATCTCTGCGTGCGATGAACGCGCGCCTTATCTCGGCCGCCCTACGCGGCGTGCTGTTCGTGCTCGCTCCGCTCGTGTTGTCGAGTGTCGTCTATGCCGTCGCGACTCCCGACCTGCCGCTCGTGGACGACGCGTCGCTCCAGGCGCAGGCGATCCGTTGGGCCCACGCCCAGCCCCTGGTGACGGTCGCGCTGCTCGCGTGGGCCTTCTCCATGTGGATGGTGTTCCTCAGGCACCGCCTGCCCTTCGCGCGCTGGCTCGTGCGGGGAGCCCCCGCGCCGCGCGGACTCGATGTGGAGGCGCTGCAGGAGTTCGAGGCGCAACACGCGTCCGAGGGCAGCGTGCCGGCCATCGGCGGAGTGCTGCTCGTGCTCTCGGCCGCGGGGCTTGCGCTGTTTCTGCGCAGCTACGTCGTCGGGCTGTTCATCGTGCCCTCGAGCTCGATGGAACCCACGATCCGAGCAGGCGACTATCTGCTCACGAATCGCTGGCCATTCGTGATGAGGCACGATCTTCCCGCGCGCGGAGAGGTGATCGTCGTGGAGCACGCTGTCGATGAAGGCGTGGAGCACCTCGTCAAGCGCGTGATCGGCCTACCTGGAGATCGGGTCGCGATGCGCGGGGGGCACCCCGTAGTCAATGGAGACCTGCTTCCTTTCTGCGATGTCGGCGCCCATCGCGTGTTCGACGGAGAGCGGGTGGCCCACGCGCGTCTGTTCGTCGAGCGTGCGGGAGATAGCTATTACCTTGCAGCCTATACGCCGCTGTACCGCGAGTTCGAGCGCGAGGTGTTGGTCGGTCCAGGCGAGGTCTTTCTCCTGGGAGACAACAGAAACAACAGCCAAGACTCCCGGGCGTTGCATGGGGGCCGCGGGGCAGGCTTTTCTGCGACCCATGTGGTGGGGCGCGTCGCCATGCTCGGCGCCTGGGGCGCCGCGTCGTCGTCGATCGTACCGCGTTCGATCGATGCGCTGCCTCTCGACGGGCTCGGCGCCGAGCTCGCCCAGGCCGCGCGGCGCTGCGTCGAGCAGCTGGCAGATGAAAAAGGTAAGAAAGTAAGAACGAACTGACCGCATCCGATGTCATTCCTGCTTCCGGCACGCAAACGTTGCGAACCTGAGGCCGCGGTGTGCAGGACGGCCTGATACGTAAGCCCTGCCGCATCCCTCATCGCGGCATGGAGGACACGAAATGAGTTCATACAGCAAGCTGAGCGCGCTCGGAGCGTTCGCACTTCTCGGCGCGGGCGTCGCTTCGGCGGGCGCTCTCGACATCAAGGGCTCGGACACCCTGGAGATCATGTCCAAGGAAGTCTTGGCGGCCTGCCCGGGCACCTCTTCACTCATCTACGTCGGCGGCGGATCGAGCTCCGGCGAGACCGCGCTACGTGATGGCCTTCAGCAGGTGGCCCCCATGTCGCGCTTCCTCGCTTCGAGCCGCACCTGCGCCGGCCCCGGTGCTGGCGTCGAGGCGGAAGGTCTCGCGCACTCCCTCGACGGCATCGCGCTCGTGCAATCGCGCCGTGAGGGCGCGACCAACCAGTGTGACACCAACGCCGACGGCGTATGTGCCGAGGCCTGCCCGGCTGGGGTCGACCCCGCCAAGTACGCCTGCAAGGACCGCCAGAACCGCGACCAGCAGTGCATCGGCCTCGCGTTCAGCGATCCCGCGGTCAACAGCACGCGCTTCGTGAACGTGAAGGAGAAGAACAGCTCGGCAGGCCTCCAGTGCCACGGCTGCGAAAACCTCGATTCCGACGCCGCCCTCGAGTACGAGCTCGAGACTTGGGCGGACAGCATCGCTCTGCTGTTCGGCGGCCTCCACCACGACGGCACGGTCGACTGCAACAGCGATGTGCGTCGCACGCTGGCCGACGAGTGGGCGAGCCTGACGCGCAAGAGCTGTGCCGACCAGCGCTGCGCCCAGATCAAGCACATCTTCCGCCGCTCCGATCTCTCGGGCACGACCGACACGTTCAAGTCGTTGATCGGCATCAACTCGTTCTGCAACGGCTCTGACTTCCAGGACAACGACCCCATCCGCCGCAGCTGCGAAGACGGCGAGCAGGTGTGTCAGGCCGACGGCACGCTCGGTCTCGTTGTGAACGTATTCGTCCCCGAAGGACTGTCCGGTGGCACGATCTATCGCCGCACGGCTTGCCAGCCCGGCAACTTCGCCCCCGCCCCCGCTCCTGGTGGCGTCGGGACGGTGCAGGCTCCCCGCGACGCGCTGAACCGCTTCGGCTGCCTCAACACCGCCTCGAACAGCATCGGCGCAGAAGACGGCCGCTCGCACAACCTCGTGCTGCGCAACGCCAACGGCTCCATCGTGCTCGACGCCAACGGCCGCGAGCTCGTGGGCTCCTTCTACCGCATCCACAGCGGCGACACGAACTCCACCATCGCCAAGGCTGGCGATGCCGAGGCTTGCCGCCGCGAGAGCGCGACGATCCAGATCGGCTGCCTCGTGCAGGCTAGCCCCTGCTCCATCGGCTTCGCGGGCGTCGAGGCCATCGGCGTGTCGGGTACCACGAACCTCAAGGTGAAGAACGTGCGCCCCACGGCGGAGAACATTCGGCGCCTGATCACGAACCCCGCGAGCACCCAGCTCTATCCCCTTGCGCGCAAGCTCTTCCTCAACACCATGATCGGCGCCGAGAACGTGACGGGTGACGAGGCGACCTTCGCTGCCTGCTGGAAGGACCGCGCCGTGGTCGACGCGGCGGCCAACTCGACGAGACCGGCGCGCTGCCGGTCGAGTGCGTGGACTTCGACGAGACCGCCTGCGGCGCCGCGACGAACCACGACGCCTGCGCCCCATGAACCCGCCAACAGCAGGCCGCATCGCGTAAGTAAGCAATGCGGAACGACGGGCAGCGCACGGCGACGTGTGTTGCCCGTTTTTGCTTTCGCTTGTCCGAGACGAGTGCTCGTTCATCGAGCCTTCAACTTGTGCGCTCGATGTCACCGGGCGGCCGAACAGCGGTGATACGTTCCGCGCACCCCCAATGCGACGCAACAGCAGACCGTCAGTTCCAAAGAGCCATCAGGCACGCTCCCGGGTGCCGCTGGTGCTGGCAGGCTTTGTCTTCCTAAGCGTGGTCGTAGGAGCGCTCTCGATCGCGTTCTTTCGCTCAGGGCCCGACCAGGCTGCCCAAGACGCCGCAGAGCGGTCGCGACAGGCGCAGAGAGAAGGCGCGTTGGCTCGGCATGAGGAGCGTCGCAGCGATGGCTCGCGCCGCGGTGTAAGGGGCGAGCCTCACGCCGAGGAAGCGTCAGGCTCTGACGCGGGTGCTGCCGAGAGCGAACACGACGAAGACTTGGCGCGCTTGTACGCGCCGATCGAGCCGGCGCACGAGAACTTGGACGAGTCCGAGGCTTCTGCGGCCGACCTGCGCCTTCAGGAAGAACGTCGCGCGTTGCGCGCGGGCATGCTGCGCGCGGGGATCCGGCCCGAGCATGCCGTCTATTCGGAGCGCGACTGAGGCTACTTGGCTGCCGCCCAGACCCTGAGGGCGTGCGATCGGAGGAAGAACGATGTCGACGAGGCACGGAGCAGGTCAGCGGAGCGAGGGCTCCCTCAGCGCGAGCACGCTTTTGTGCGGGCTGCTGCTCGCCGCAGCGCTGGTAGCGGCATGCGATGACCGAGGCCCCGGGGGGCCGCTCGGCCCGCTAGGCAGTGACGACGATTCCGCATCGGGCGACGTCCCTCGAAACACCGGCGTGGGCGGGCTTGGGCCGTGCCTCGCGCCCGAGGTCGACGCGCCCGCAACACGCACTCCGCGTGCGGAGTCGCCCCGTTGCCCGACAGTCGAATCGAAGGAGCCCCTCCCGAGCCGCGCTGCGCTGTACAGCGGCGCGGCGGAGGGCCGAGCAGACAAGATCTACGTGACCAAAGACCTGTTCAATCTGTTTCGCAGCTACTGTGGCGGATGCCATGTGGACGCGGGACTCGGCGGGCTTCAGGTATCGCTCGAGACCTTCCCTCTACGGATAGATGGTGCGGCCATCGATCGCATCGTGACGAACGATCCAGCGCGGGTGATGCCCCCGCTCAGCGCCGGCGGGAAGCTGTACGCAGATCGCGCTCCCAATGATCCCATCCGCGAGCTCGTGTCGTTGCTTCGAGTGTGGGTTGCCCAGGGTCGACGCCCGGATGCGTTCGTGCTTCCCCAAGACGACTCGTCCGATTCGGCTGCGGTGTCTCCTTACGCCATGGACGAGTACGTCGCGAAGCATCAGACGAACATCGGACATTGCGTGCCCGATCCGGACATCGTCGACACGGCGGAGGATGACCGCGATGCGTTCTTCGAGACCGCCACCGAGCTGCCCGAGCGCCTGTCGCAGACCGACCTCTTCACCCTCGACACTGAGGAGCTCGCAAAGCATCGGACCATAGCCTACGTGCCCAACTATCCGCTGTGGTCGGAGAATGCTGGCAAGCAGCGCTACGTGCACGTGCCGCGCGGCCAGAAGGTACGCTTCGATAAGGAGCGTCAGGCGTTCGACATCCCTGCGAACACGCGCTTCTACAAGACATTCTTGAAGCCCGTCATCGGTCGCGATGGTCAGGTCGGCTATCGCAAGCTCGAGACGCGTCTGCTCGTCTCCCGCGCCGACGAACGCTCGCCTGGCGGAGTCGAGATCAAGTCTCTGTACGGGACGTACGTGTGGAACGAGGACGAGACCGA
>CAYNOM010000527.1:0-5023 GCA_964398415.1 uncultured Polyangiales bacterium
ACAGGAAGTCTTCCTCGGTTCGGGCCTTGCGGGCGCGCTCGCTCTGAGCTCATTTCTCGCGAGCTCGTCTTGCGCTGGCGCTCTGGCTGACTACTCGCCGACCAGCTCGGCGCTCTCGCCGCAGGTGAACGCTGCCTTGGCCACCTCGCAGCTCGGTTCACGGAGCTTGCGCAGCAGGCGGTTCAGCTCGCTGAGCTCGCTCTGGCTCAGGTGGCCGACACGCTGCGCCATGGCGGCATGCAGGGGTCCGCGGATCGTCTCGACCTTCTCGCGGCCCGCGTCGGTGAGGTGCGTGCGCACGACCCGGCGATCGGAGCAGCAGCGCTCGCGCCAGATGAAACCAGCCTGTTCGAGCCGGTCGAGCAGCCGCGTGATGTCGGGCACGCGGTTCATCAGGTTCTCGGCGATCTCCTGGCACGCGATGCCATGACCCCCATCGCGGAGCGACAGCACGTTCAGCACATTGTACTGCTGGGGCGTGATGCCGAAGCTCTGAATGAACTTGCCTGTCTCAGTCCACAGGCAGTCGTAGCTGCGGAGAAGATTGAAAAAAACGTCCTGCTCGGAGTGGCCCGTACAGGCTGCTTCCACCGACGGATGTTCAGGCACCACATTGGAAAATCTGGGAGAGGGCATGGGATGTGTCAACGCCTATTTGCTCACGCAAAAAGCCCGCGATATCTTTGGCAATCAGCTATGTTTGCGTTGGCCCCACGGCGTGGAGCGCAATCAGGTGGCGTGGCACGGGGGAGTAGCCCGCCAAGATTTCCGAGGTGGTGACGATGCGGTTCCGGGTTCTCCTGGTCGACGACGACGAAGCTGCGCTGGCGCTTGCCGCCGCGCTCGACGACGCACCCTATCAAGTTCTCACGGCGCGCTCCGCTGCTGAGGCGCTCAAGGTCCTCGATGCCGAGGATATCCAAGTCGTCGTTTCCGACGAATGGATGCCCGGCATGCGCGGTGTCGAGCTCCTCGCGCAGGTCGCACGCGAGTATCCGTACATCGTACGCATCTTGCTGACGGGTGATCCCCAGCTCGATGCCGCGGTGCGCGCCATCAACGAGGGCGAAATCTTCCGCTTCCTCACGAAGCCGTGCTCGCCTGCCACGCTCGACGCGGTGATCCGCGAGGCGTTGATCCGTCAATCGCGCGGCAAGCTGCAGGAAGAGCTGATGCGCGTCGCGGGCCAGGGGCTCGAGACCCTTCAGCGTATCGAGGGCCTCTCGGGCGGCACGAACGGTCGCGAGGCTGGCGTATCGTCGGGGCCGGAGATCACCCTCGATGGCTTGTCGAAGCGCGAGCGCGAGATCGTGGAGACCCTGCTCGGCGAAGGCAGCGTCACAGGGGTGGCGACCACGCTCCACATCAGCTTGCACACTGTGCGCAATCACCTGAAGTCCATCTTCCGCAAGCTCGGGGTGCATTCGCAGGTCGAGCTCGTCACCAAGCTGAAGCGCTGACGCGCTGTCGGAAAATGGCTCACAGCCGCTGTCCTGTTGTCGCGCGCTGGCTCTGAGCTCATTTTGCGACAGCTCTCGAGCACTCCTCGCGAGATGACGACTCTCAAGCGCCCTCGACGCCCTCTGCTTTGAGCGCAGTCGAGAGCTTCTGGCGGCCTCGGTGGAGCAGTACGCGCAGGTGTCCGCGGGTGACGCCCATGCGCGCGCTCGCCTCATCGCGGTCCATGTCCTGGACGTCGCACAGCGTGACGGCAGTGCGCTCGAGAACACTCAGGCTGGCCATCGCCTCAGAAGCCATGCCCTGCGCGCGCTGCGTGTCGATGCGCTGCTCCGGCACGTAGGCCTCCTGGACATCCACGCGCTCTTCCTCGAAGGCCTCCGAGGGACGTTGGCGGCGAAAGCGGTCGGCGATGCGGCGGCGCAAAATGCTGACGAGCCACGTGCGCAAGCTCGAGCGACCTTCGAAGCTCGGCACGGTGCGTAGGGCACTGATCCAAGTGTCTTGCACCAGGTCTTCGGCCTCCTCCCGCTGACGCACGGCGCGGTAGGCGAATGCGAACAGACCGGGGCTCAGCTCCTCGATCGTCGCGGGGGTGATCACGTTCGCTGCCAGCGTGGCCATGGGTCATTCTCCGTCGAGCCGGTATCCGTTGCAACAGCTATGTGTCTCCACATTAGTTGTGTCAACAGACATCCGGGAAATAGTCCGAGTCCGAAGCCAACGGGTTGGCTTTCATCCCTTGAAGCTATCTATGGCAGAGTTTGTAACGTCTGTCTAGACAAACTTTGAATGGAGTTTGTCGAGGGTGGCGGCGTGGTATGGGATAGGCGCCCACCAGGGGGTGGGAGGTAGGCGGTCCGTTTCGACGCCGGCGCGAGAGCGCACACGAGCAACGGAGGCACACATGGGTTTGCACATCGGCAGCATCGCGCCCGACTTCACGGCAGAGTCGAGCGAGGGGACGATCAACTTCCACCAGTGGATCGGTAAGAGCTGGGCGATTCTCTTCTCCCATCCCAAGGACTTCACGCCGGTCTGCACGACGGAGCTCGGCTACGCGGCCAAGAAGCGCGCAGAGTTCGACAAGCGCGGCGTGAAGGTTGTGGCGTTGAGCGTCGACCCGCTGGACAGCCATCGCGGCTGGATCGGCGACATCGAAGAGACCCAGGACTGCAAGGTCAACTACCCGATCATCGCGGATCACGATCGCAAGGTCTCGGCGCTCTACGACATGATCCACCCGGAGGCGAACGACACGCTGACGGTGCGCTCGGTGTTCTTCGTCGATCCGAACAAGAAGATCCGGGCGATGATCACCTATCCGGCCAGCACCGGGCGCAACTTCGACGAGATCTTGCGCGTGATCGACTCGCTGCAGCTCACCGACAATTACCAGGTCGCCACCCCGGTGAACTGGAAGGACGGAGACGACTGCGTGATCGTGCCGTCGCTGCAGGATCCGAAGGAGCTCGAGCAGAAGTTTCCGAAGGGCTACGAGGTCGTGAAGCCCTACCTGCGCATCACGCCGCAGCCCAACAAGTGAGCTGCGATCTCGAAGTCACCGCCGAGCCCGGGCCCTGATATCATCCAGCGGCCCGATCGCTCGGGCGCGAAAGGATCAGGGAATGGGTCGTTGGGTCAGCGCAACGTTGCTCGTCACGCTGCTCGCCGCATGCGGTGGCACGCAGACGCAAACCAGCTCGTCGGCGACGAGTGACAGCCAAAAGCCCGCGTGGGAGCCACCTCCCCTGCCCACCGATGGCCCCATCGGCATGCTCGGCATCTCGCCTCCCGACAAGCCGTGGCCCGAGATGACCTACGACGAAAAGGAGTGGTACATGATCGGCAAGGTGCATCCGATCATGCGTCAGGTTTTTCAGACCTGGGACCACGACAAGTACGAGGGCGTCAAGTTCGAATGCGAGCCCTGCCATGGGCCCGACGCCAAGGCCAAGAAGTACAAGATGCCGAGCGACCACCTGTCGCCCGTGCCGGCCTACGACAGCGAAGACTTCAAGGCGATGTACAACTCGCGCATCGTGCAGTTCATGGTGAAGCGCGTGACGCCCGTGATGGGGCAGCTGATCGACGCACCGGCCTTCAACCCCGAGACGGGCGAGGGGTTTTCCTGCTACGGATGTCATCCGCAGGGATGAGCGCGCTGCATACCGACGAGGCCTTCGAGCGACGGCAGGGGCGGCTTCACGCACCCATCGTGATCACGTGCGAGCACGCGAGCGAGCGCATGCCCGAGCCCTTTCGGTTTCCAGCCGCAGACGAGCGGCTCCTAGGCACACATTGGGCCTACGATCTCGGCGCGCGCGAGATCACGCTCGAGCTCGCCGAGGCGCTCGATGCGAGCTGCGTGCTGTCGCGCTTCACGCGCCTGCTCGTCGACCCCAACCGCGAGGAGAGCCACGGCGATCTGTTTCGCGCGTCGGCCGAGGGGGCGCCCGTGGTGCTCAATCGACGCGTGTCGGACGAGGAGCGTGAGCTGCGGCTGAGTCGCTACTACCGTCCCTTTCATGCGGCCGTCGACGACGAGATCGCGCGCGTACACAGCCCCGTGCTGCTCTCGGTGCACACCTTCACGCCGCTCTACGAAGGATCGCCACGCACCGTGCAGGTCGGCGTTCTGTTCAACCGAGAGGTCGAGCTTGCGCAGCGGCTCGGAGCCGCCTTGTCCAGCGAGCTCGCGGGCGTCGCCTACAACGAGCCGTGGTCGGGCCTCGACGGCTTGATCTACTCGGCCGAGAGCCATGCGGAGCGCTTCGGGCGTGCCGCGCTCGAGATCGAGGTGCGCCAGGATCTGGCCCTCGATCGCGCCTATCGCGCCCGTCTCGTCGACGTGCTCGTGCGGCATTTTGCGTGAGATCAGCGCTCCAAGAGTCGCGGAAACAGCTCGGCGAAGTTGCAGGGGCGGTAGCGGCTGTCGAGCTGCTGGCCGAGGATCCAGTCCCAGGCGTCGCGACAGGCGCTCGTCGAGCCCGGCAGCGCGAACAGGTAGGTGCCCTTGGCGACGCCCGCGGTGGCGCGCGACTGAATCGTCGAGGTGCCGATCTGCTGGTAGCTGAGCATCCGAAACAGCTCCCCGAAGCCTGGGATCTGCTTTTCGTAGACGGCCTCGAAAGCCTCGGGGGTGACGTCGCGTCCCGTGACTCCGGTACCGCCGGTGGCGATCACGACCTGCACGGTTTCGTCTTCGACGAAGCGGCGGAGCTCGCGCTCGATGCTGTCACGCTCGTCCTTGACGATGACGCGCGCGGCAAGCGCGTGGCCTGCGGCGCTGAGCTTTTCGATCAGGAGCGCGCCGGATTTGTCGTCGGCCTCGGTGCGCGTATCGGAGATGGTGAGCACCGCGATGCGGAGCGGGATGAATTCGCGCGATTCGTCGATGCCTGCCATGGGACGCCTCGGGTGGAGCCGCGTGGTAGTTTAGTCCCCGATCCCGACCTCGCCATGGTGAAGACCCCGAAGGACACCCGTGAGCTCTCTCGGTAGCGGCGCCCGCGAGCCAGGCTCCGCCGATTTCTTCGGCAATCAGCGCTTCGAGCTCGAGGAA
>CAYNOM010000528.1:0-5018 GCA_964398415.1 uncultured Polyangiales bacterium
GCGGGCGTGGTGTACGCACCGAAGGGCAGGGCGAGCGCGACAGACCTGCCCCCGCTCAGTTCGACGCACGAACACGTCAAACACCACCCCCCACCCAATCCGCGCAAGTGTCACCTACGAGCCCGAAGCGCCCTCCCGATTTCGCCCGCCGCGTTTGTCAAACACCCCCGCTGGGTTCGGCGTCCATGCGGCGATCGCCTCGTCGGAAAACCACACTTACGCCCCAGAAATTAGGGACAGACCCTAGCGGCAGTAGAGCACAGCGCAGCGTCGCGACTGGCACTGACTGTCGGTCGAGCAGCGCTTGCCACGTGGTAGGTTGGAGCCTGACACGGGGAGACGCGGCTTCACGCAGTCGCCGCGAGCGTCGCACTTGAGGCCCGGATCGCAGTGGGCGTCTTTGAGGCACTCGGCGCAGAAGCCCCACGAGCAGATGTCGGATAGGCACTCCCCGTTGTTGGTGCAGATTGCGTCGTTACCCAGATCGTTGACGCAGTCTCCGAGCAAGTTGCAGTGCTGGGCAGCACCGCACTGCGAGTCCTTGCTGCACTTCTCGCATCGGCCGTCGTTGCAGTAACCCTCACCGCAGTCGCGATTTTTCTCGCACGGCGGAAAGCGCCTGCTCACGCACTCGCCTCGAATGTTGCAGCGTTCCGTGGGCCCGCATTGGCTGTCGACCCCGCATTCCAAGGCGGGCAACGGGGGAAAGACGCACTCGCCCTCGCAGCGTTTCAGCTCCACTTCGTACGAACCAACACGCTTGCGCGAACCGCCGTCGGAGACTTCGAAGTACGTCAGCTGCAGATTCTCCGCGAAGCTCGCCAAGATGTAGGTGCCGTCGCGCACCGCGGTGGTGCCGTCGGGTTCTGCTTGGTGCATCGCATCACCGAGCCACTGGTGAACACGGGCACCTGCGTCTCGCCCACCGTCTTGAGCTGCTTGGCAATCTCGTGGTAATGGCCCGCGAAGATCGCGGACACGCCGTATTCGTCTACGATTCGAGCGAACTCGGAGTCGTCCGCGAAGTGCTCGTCGGCGTCATGGTAGTTGACGATGATGGCCTGCCCCCGGCTCGCGGCTTGTCGCAGGTTTCGGCGCAGCCAGGGAAGGGCGCTGATGATTCGATACGGCTGCTCGCCTGCCGGGCGATCGATGGTGACTTCGTACGTCGGGTAGTTGTTCAGCTGCACGAAGTGCACCCCACCGATGTTCCACGAATAGGCGAGGCTGCCTTCGCGTTCCTTGGGGTCCCAGTCGACGTTGAGGGCCGAGCGCGTCGCTCGCAACTGCTCCAGGTAGACCTCGATGGACTGCTTGGCGCAGTCCGTTCTTCGAGGCGCCGGCCCGCACTCGCCCACGTTGTTCGCGTAGTCGTGATTGCCCAGGCCGGGAAACAGCTGGAACGCGTTGTGGTTCAGCTGCTCGTTCCAATAGTGCTGGTAGGCGTCGAGCTGCCACGGATGCCCGAACTCGGTGAGGTCCCCGTTGAGAATCACGCCTTTGACGCTGGCATTGGTGGCGTAGAATTTGTTCAGGCTCCCGACCATCTTCAGCCGCTCGGAGATGAGCCGGTGGCCGCGAGCGCGAGCTCGAGCCCGGCGCTCAGATCGGGGGCTGGCCCGAGCACGCCCAGCTCTCGTACGAGGCCCGGCGCGTCCGCGAAGGCGGCGCCACCCACGATGATCTGGGCGCTGGGACGGCGGGCGCGGATGCCCTGCACCAGGTCGATGGCCTTGGCCAGGTTGAACGGCATGGTGGTGGAGATGCCGACCAGCGCCGGCGAGAGCTCTTCGACCGTCTGCAGCGCCGCGAGCTGTGGGACGTTGGCGCCGAGGAAGCGCACCGCGAACCCAGCATGTTCCCAGGTATCTGCGACCAGATTGGCGCCGACCTGATGATGCTCGCCCTCCACCCCTGTCACCACGGCCACGCCGTGCACCGCGGGCGCACACGGCAGCTGGGCGTAGACTTGGGCGACCACGTACTGCACCGTGGCCGTCGCCATGTGCTCCTCGGCGACGCTGAGCCTGTTGGCCTGCCAGCCTGCGCCCACGTCGTACAGCGCCTGCTGAAACACCTCGAGGTAGAGGGTCTCGATCTCGAGGCCCTGGGTCAGGGCGTCCAGGGCGAGCTGCACGGCGATGCGGCGCTGGCCGCTTAACACGGCGGCCGTAAACGACGTTCGCAGCCCGTCGAGGGCGGCGCGCTTCTCGCGTCGCTCGTGGGGGAGCAAGATGGGTGGGCTGCCGAGGGCGTCGCGGAACACTCGGTCGACCAGGTCGGCCGCCTCGTCGCTGAGGCCCTTCTTGGCCTCGTCCACCACCTGCTCCACGTTCTCGCGCGACAGCGCGCCGCCGATGCCGCGCGCCTCGAGCACTCGCTCGGTCCACGACAGGTAGCCCGCGAGCAGCTGGCTCGAGTCGGCCTCGATCGCCGCGCACAGGTACTCGAGATGGTGGCCGGCGTCCTCGATGCCGCGCTCGAAGCCGCGCTGCCCGTACTTGGTGGCGAAGTCCGGATGGATGCGCAGGAAGTCTTCTGTCACGGCCTTGGCGACGTAGGGCTTGCGCGCCCGCAGGCGCGCGACGAGCTCGCGTCGCTCGTCGAGGCTGCGCACAGGGGGCTCAGTGTTCATCGTCCGTCTCCTTGGCCGAGAGCTCGACACGGTTGCGTCCCGCGGCCTTGGCCGCGTACAGCGCCGCGTCGGCCCGCTCGAGCAGGTCTTCTGGCGAGGTGCCCGTCGACCACTGGGCAGCCCCGAAGCTTGCGGTGATGTGCCGGGGAAAGCCCTCGATCTTCAGTGCCGCGATGCCGGCTCGCAGGCGCTCGGCGACCTTGGCTGTCTGGGCGAGGTCGGTGCTCGGCAGCAGCACCACAAACTCCTCACCGCCGTAGCGCGCGACGATGTCGTAGGGGCGCAGTCGCGCCGAGGCGTAGGCGGCCAAGGAGCGCAGCACGGTGTCGCCCGCGGCGTGGCCGCGCTCGTCGTTGACGCGCTTGAAGTGATCGACGTCGAAGAGCATCACCGACACGTGACCCAGGCCGCGCTTGGCGCGCTCGAGCTCGATCTGCAGCATCTCGAAGAAGTGGCGGCGGTTGTAGAGCGAGGTGAGCGGATCGCGGCGGGCCTGCTCGGCCGCCATTTTTCGCAGCGCTTCGGCCTCGCGTCGTTGGTTCGTTAGCTCGCGGGCGAGCACGGCGAGCTCGTTGTTCATCTCGAACAGCGCGCGGGCGTCGCCCTCGAAGAACGCCTCGGGCTCGGCCAGCACGACGAAGTGCTTTGGGTGGACGTCGATCCGAGCGCGTAGCGCGACGGCGGGTCTCGCGATGAGGCGGAGCTCGAATGGCTCCGAGCGCCTCGTCCGCTGGATGACGTGGTCGCGCACCCGCGCTGCGGACGCCTCCTCAAGCACGCTCCACAGCGAAGTGGGGGCTGCCCCAAGGTCGCGCTGCGCGGCGCTTTGGTTCGACCACAGCAGCTGGCCGTCATGGGTCGACACGAACATCTTGATCGACTCCGAGCCCACGACGAAGTCGGCCGCCGAGAGGGCAGCGTCGGAAACGAGCTGCGCTGGATCGGGCGCGACCGCACCCGGCAGGCGCTCCATCACCGTGAGGGAGGTAAAGCTCGGGTCGAGCCGCAATCCCCGCGGCATGAAGCTGTGCGACTCGCGATGGGCGGGGCTGTCGTGCCAGCCGCGAAACGAGCGCGCGTCGGTCCACTTGGTGACGAGAAAGAACAGGCACGGGTCGCGCTCGTCGCGATAGACCTCGAGGCCCAGAAAGCCCGGCACGCGGTCGACCAGGCGGGGGCGCTCGACGAAGGCTTGGGCCACCTCCGCCTGCATGGCGTTGGCGACGCGAAACCTCGACACCACCGACACGGGCTCCGGGTACGCGCCCCCCAGCGCGTCCTCGCCCTCGAGTGCGAGCGACATTCCTCCATCTTCGAGCATCGGCCGCGGCGCTGCAACAGCGAGCAGCGTCGTGATGGCGAAACGACAACTCCGCCGCTGCAGGTTGCTGCATTCCGCAACGCACCGCGCATCAACGCGCCCTCGTCGAGCCACGCGCGTTTGCGCAGGTAGTGGGTACAAATACGCACGAATGCGAGCATATCGTTAGTCGGCTGTGCACTGTAGGGGAGCGGACTCCCGCTCACCCCGAGCGAGAGCACGGCATCCTCCCACGGGCTCCACGCCTGTGCCGCGGCAAGTCGCACCGCGTGGTCCGGGTGCTCCATGCGCTGAGCGTAGGCTGCGATGATGTCGTGGGCGTCATGCGCCTCCGGCACGTGTGCGCGGAAGCACTCTCATGCCTCAGGAAAGAAGCGGGCCACGTCCCTGTACAACCAATCCGCTTCGCGCCGCGTTCCAGTCGTGACGGCGCTCAGGACGATCTCCGTGACGCGTGACGCGTGACGGGTGGCGTTCTGCGTAGGCAACGGCGAGCGTCGAGCCCCAGGATTCACCCGAGAGAAGCCAACGTTGAATCCCGAGATGCTCCCGAAGCGCCTCCATGTCCCTTACCAGATGCCACGTGGTGTTGACCGACATGTCCGTCGCTGGGACGCTCGCGTGCGGCGTCGAACGTCTACAACCGCGCTGGTCGAAGAGGATGATGCAGTACTTGGCCGGATCGAAGGCCCGCCGCACGCGTATCGCGGCCCTCGATCCAAGGCTTTCTGGGGGCGCTATCGGAGCGCCGCGCGAGCAAAGGTGTGTTCATCACGACCTCGCGTTTCACCAACGAGGCGAGGGAGTCGGCGACGCGCTCGTCCGACAACTTGGTGGTCATCGACGGCGACATGTTGGCGGAGCTGATGATCGATCACGGCGTGGGTGTGTCGACGCGCGAGACGTTCGCGATCGTGCAGACAGACTTGGAGCTCTTCGAGGATGGGTGAGTCTGCTCGCCCGCATCTGGGGCTCGGCCTGCCGGGTATCGGCCATCGATCACGTCCGCGTTCGTGCACTCACGAGGCGACGACCTTCACCAGCGGCCACACCTCGGACACT
>CAYNOM010000529.1:0-5011 GCA_964398415.1 uncultured Polyangiales bacterium
CATCGTGCGCCGCCAGCGTCAGCTTCACGCGTCCGAATCAGCGCAAGCCGGAACGCTGTTCTGATCGACACCGGAAGCAACTTCCTCCGCAACGTCATCACGCAAGCCTTTCGCCTGTGATTCTCGGACGGCGCAGCCCTTGCAATGGGTTCGAGAGCAATGGAGGGGAACTATCGTGTCATTGGACAAAGCGCTGGCTGAGGTGATGAAGAGCGTGCCCGAGTGTCTCGCGGCGGGCTGGGTGGACATGAATACGGGAATGCTGCTCGGTGTGCGCACCGTCGATAGCCATCCCCAGGAGGTCTTGGATCTGGTCGCTGCGGCGACCACCGACATGTTTCAAGGCTCGAGCGTCACGGCGATCGAGCGCATGTTCAAGAAGTCACGCGGAGTGCCGGACGACGGAAAGCACTACTTCAGGGAGATGATCGTGCTGTCGGACAACCTCGTGCATCTCTTCTTGCGTGGCAAGAAGAACGAGGACCAGGTGCTGGTGGCCGTGTGTCGCGTCTCTGTGAACCTAGGCATGGCCATCTCCAAGGTGCGCTCGTCGCTGGCCCAGGTCGAAGCCGTAAGCTGACGGGAGCGCTCGCACATGCCTCTCATCGACCGTCGCTCTGATACGGTGGTCCTCCGGATCGTCTACGACGGCCCTCCGGAGGCCGGCAAGACGACCAACGTGCAAGAGCTGTGCGGGCGCATCTCCCTCAATCGGCGCGGGCAGCTGCGCTCCCCAGGCAATCAAGAGCGCACCCAATTCTTCGACTGGCTCGAGATGTCGGGCGGCTACGTGCAAGGGCGGCGCATCCGCTGTCAGCTCGTGAGCGTGCCGGGTCAGCCCGAGCTCTTGCGCCGCAGGCGCTACCTGCTCGAGTCCGCGGACGCGGTGGTGTTCGTGGCCGACTCGCGTCGAGAATCGCTGGAGCTGAATCAGAAGCTGATGCGCGAGCTCGAAGAAATTCTCGCGCTCGTGGGACACGGGCGGCCTGCCCAGCGCGTGCTCCAGGCCAACAAGCAAGATCTCGCAGGCGCGCTCGAACCGAGCCTGCTCGCGCAGGCGCTCGGTTTGGGCCCCGACGTGACGGTGCTCGGCGCCCAGGCCAAAGACGGGCTCGGCGTGCTCGAGACCCTCACCGTCGCCGTGCGCTTCGCCGTGGAGCGTGTGCGCTCGCTGGTGCTTGCGGGCGAGGCCCTCGGCGACGATCCCTGTGCCGACGCAGATCAACTGCTCGCGGCGCTCACCGAGATCGACAAGAGCGCCGTCGCCATCGCGGGCGCCACAGCAGCGGGCGATCCGCAGCCCGCAGCCGAGCTTTCAGGCGCGACGAGCGTGACGAGCGCTGTGGTCAGCGATGTCAGCGCGCCGCGGGCCGACGTGCCTTCCGGGTGGGTGTGGCCGCCCGTGGCAGGGCGCGCGACCTTGAAGCAGATCGAAGCGAGCGAGATCGAGCGTCGCGCTGCACCATGGGCGCGTGCCGGCGACGTCACGCTGCGCACAGGGTCGTTCTGGCTCGACACAGCGGCCGACTGGGTGTTTCGCGACTCCGATCGCGCGCGGCACGCGCTGCTCGCACAGGTCGAGCGCCATCTTGCGGCGCGCGCGCTCTTGCCTCAGGGGCGCGTGTTGACGCTCAGCCAAGACCATGGCGAAACCATTCGCCTCTGGGCGCTTACCCCGCGACTTGCCACCCTCGACGAGGGCCTCGCCGAGATCGCCAAGCAGGGAGCGCGAGCCCTGGCCGTCGCGCTCGTGTCGTGCGCGCGCATCATGCTGAGCGTGCGCGCCCTGGGTGACACGGCGACCGGCCGCGCAGAACGGGGCGTTTCGGGGTTGTGCCTCGAGCAGGGGCGCTGGGTGTACGCCGGATCGCTCGAAGGACGCATGGGCTCGACCGAAACCCTGGTCACGGAGCTGAGCGAAGGCGCGCGCGCCGCCGCCGCCGATCACGAGCTGCGTGAGGATCTCACGCTCGAGCTCTCTGCGGCACGTGGAGGGCTCGAAGCAGAGCTGTCGCAGATCGTCGACAAGCTGGTCGAGCGTCTCGGTGCGACACTGACCCGCGCGGTGACCGTCTTGCCCGCTCCGCGCGTGGCCGCGGACGTTCGGGTCACGCTCGCCCCCTCGAGCCATCCCGACACCACGCCCATCGTCCCGGCAGTGGACGTGCCGTCGGGGCTCGTGTGGCCGCCGGTGGTGGGCAGGGCAACGCTTGCCGCGTTTGCACAAGGCCGCGTGGCGCGCTCCGGCCAGGCGGTCCGCTGGGCTCCGTCGAACGCGCTCGAGCTGCGCTGTGACGACGCACTCGTCGCCCACACGACGCCTGCGTGGTGCTTCGACGACATCGACCGCGCCAGGCTCTCGCTGAGCGAGGCCGCAAGGCTCCAGAAGCGGCTTTCCGACTTTACCCCGCGCGGACGCACCTACGCGATCGCGGCAAGTGAGGGGCGTGCCTGGCTGTGGGTGATCACGCCCCAACTCACGAGCGTGCGCGACGCGGCCCAGCACGCGCACGCGCTGGATGCGTCGTCCATCGTCGAGCTGGTGCGTGCGCTGTGCGAGCTCGCGCGCGGCGATCCATGCGCGCACCCCCTGTCCTCTCTCGATGGCTTGGCCTTCCAAGAAGGGCGCGTCGTGTGTCTCGACGTGCCGTTCGGCATGACCGCGCGCGCAGATGAGCCCTGGCTTTCGCGCATCTCGCAAGAGCTCGTGGCGCTCGTCGCGCGTGACGACGGGCGCGTCGGCGATGTGCGCGAGGGGCTGCGCGCGCTGCGCAGGCCGGGAGACGGCGGCGAGCCCCTGCTCGATGCCCTGGAAGGAGCCTGGTCGTGACACTGCGCATCGACAATCTGAGCTTCGGCTTCGGCAGCATCACCTTACTCAGTGACGCCGACTTCGAGATCCAAGCGAGAGGCATCACGCTGGTGATGGGGCCTGCCGGCGTCGGCAAGAGCACCCTCTTGCGCATGCTGGTGCGCCGCGCCCAGATGGCGCCGTCATTCTGGCACCGCGGTCACGTGCTCCTGGATGGCATCGACATCCTCGAGGACATGAGTGACGCGGAGACGCGCGCGGTGGTCGCGTTGTTCGGCCAGAAGGGTCGCCTCTACACGGCCAGCGTGCTCGAAAACCTGGTCGCAGAGGTCGCTCCGACGCGCTCGACGACGCGCGACAAGCGCGAGCTGGCGCACGAGGTGGTGAAGCGCTTCGGGCTCGACGAGCGGCTGCTCGCGGTGCTCGACGAGCCTGTTCTCTCGCTCTCGATCGGCGCACAGCGCTGCGTCGCCATCGCGCGCGCCTGCTCGGGCAATCCTCAGGTGTTGCTCGTCGACGAGCCCACGCGCGACATCACCGACGAAGATGCGCTGACCCTCGAAGCTCTGCTGCAGAGGCAGGCCGAAGAGCGCGCGATCGTGATGGTGACCCACGACCAACGTCAGGCGCGTCGTCTCGGTCGCTCCTGCGTGCTGCTGGCAGCCGGACGCGTCGTAGCCCAGGGCGAGCTGCCCGTCCTGTTCGACCATCCGCCGTGCGACGTGGTGCGGCGCTTCGTCGCATCGGGCAACTGTTGGGACGAGGCGCGCCCCGCACGCGCGGCCCCGGCGCAGCTTTCGCCCCAACCCTCGGGCTTCAACTGGATCGTGCCTGGACGCCTCGCAGGAATGGCGCGGCCGGGGCTCTTGCGCGAGGTCGACGACGATGTGCGCGATCTCCATCAGCTCGGGATCCACACCTTGGTGAGCCTCGAGGAGGTCGCCTTCGATCACCCGTTGTGTGCAGAGCTCGGCGTGCGGCGAGAGCATCTGCCCATCGTCGACATGGGTGCGCCCACCGTAGACGCGGCCATGCCCTTTCTGGAGCGCGCGTGCGCGCGTATGCGCTCAGGTCGCGCCACGGTGTTTCATTGCAAGGGCGGGCTCGGGCGCACGGGAATGATGATGGCCGCATGCCTCGTGCTCGAAGGGGCCACGGCGCTCAAGGCCGTGGAAGAGGTGCGCAGCATCTGTGCCCACTACGTGCAGTCCCCGGAGCAGCTCGGGTTTCTGTCGCGGCTTCAGCGCCATTGTCACCGGGCGGACAGCCGCGAGGAGCGGAGCTGAGGCTCGCGCAAGAGATCGTTGGCGATGAGACGGAGTGGGGTAGATGCAGTCGAACGAACGCGCAGCACCGAAGCCTGACACGAGGTTTGCGCTGAGCTGCCTCGCCCTCGGCTGCACGGCAGCTTCGACGGGCACCGCCATCCCATCGCTTCGCGCGCTGATGGAAGACCGCTTCGCGGCCGACAGTCGCGCAGCCGGCGCCTTCGTGGCGTGTCACGTGCTCGGCACGCTGTTGGGCGCGTGCGTGGCGCGCGCTCTCTTCTCGAGCGAGCGGCGTGTCGAGCTGCGCCTGTCCGCGCTCTTGCTCACGAGCGCCGGCCTCAACCTGCTCATGCTGGCTTCGCCCACGCTCGTGTCGCTCCTCGGCCTGCGCTTCGTCGACGGCATCGTGCACGTGCTGGGCGTGTCGCTGCTGATGGCGATCGGCACGTCGGCCGACGCTGCCCACGCGCGGCAGCGGCAGAGCGCAGCCCTCGGCGTGTCGCTCGTGCTCGGCGTGGGCGCGGGCATCGGGCTCGGCGGTCTTGGCTTACGCCACGGTCTGAGCACACCCTTCGTGCTCGCGGCGGCCCTCAATGTCGTGAGCTGTGTGGTCGCGCGCTGGGGCGTGACCCCTCGCGCCGTTGGGTGTCCGGGCGCGCGGCAGAGCGTGCCCTGGGGTGAGGCCCTGCCACTCGGCTTTCTCGTGCTCGGGGAGCGCTTCGGCCTGGGCGTGATCACGATAGCGCTGCCTTTCCTCGCCGAAACCGAGGGTGCCCGGCGCGCCTCCGCGGCCCTGCTCGGCACACTGATGCTCGCCTCGGTGCTCGCGATGCCCTTCGCCAGACGGCTCGCGGCACGCTACGGCGCGCTGCCGGTCGCGCATGCCTCGGCGCTGTGCTTGAGCGTGCTCTTGTTTGGGGCGCTGCTCCCG
>CAYNOM010000530.1:0-4999 GCA_964398415.1 uncultured Polyangiales bacterium
GGAGTTCATCGAACTGCTCGTCGCGCCGCTCTGTCGAGACCGCCCCGGTCTCGACACCTGCGAAGCCGTCGGTACCGCCACCCACAAAGCCCGCGACGAAAACCGCGCGAGGCCCGCGCCGCGCCGCGCTGCCACCACCGACGCGGGCTGCCGCGCTGCCAGCAAAGCTCCCGGCAGCACTGCCACCCCCGAGCGCCAAGGCCAAGTCGGCTCCGCCACCGCCCGAGCTGCCGCTCGAGACCGTGCGCACGCAGATGCCGAAGATGACGGAGCGCCCGCCGCCCGGCACCCCCGCAAAACACGAGTCGACGCGCCCCCCGCCGTTTTCGGGCCCACCCACGCTCCAGGGCGCGCCACCCCCCGCAGCCGCGCCCCGCCGTCGCGCCGCACCGCGCAAGGCCCCCGCAGCACGTGCTTTCGAGGGCTCGGTGGGCACCTCCATCCTGCGCTTCGTCGCGCGCCGCTATGGCGAGCGCGCGCTCAAGACCGTGCTCGACAGCCTGCCCGTCGATGCCCGTGACGTGTTCAGCAAGGGCGTCGCACCAGGTACTTGGATCTCCTTCGAAGCGGTCACGAAGCTCGTCGAGGCCATCGATGCCAAGCTCGGAGGCGACGACCTGCATCTCATCGCCGATTGCGGTCGCGCTGTCGCGGAGGGCACCTTCCCCACTCTGGCCAAGCTCGGGCCCCAGGTGCCGCCGGAGCTCTTGCTCGCAGAGATGCCGGGCTTCGTCGACGCGCTCGTACGCGGCCTCGAGAGCAAAGTCCGCAGCGTGGGCCGCGGCTACGGCCGGCTCGAAGTCGACGAGTTCGACCACGAGCCCTCGCTCACCACCTGCGTGTTGATTCTCGGCTTCCTCGATCGCGCGCTGACCTGCTTCGGCGCGCGCGAGGTCGAGGTCAACCTGCTCACCTGCCGCTATCTCGGCGACGACGAGAACCTCTACGACATCAGCTGGCTCATCACCTGAGCGACGTATCGCTCGGTAGGCAGGGCCGTGCTCTCGTCGGCAGTGCCTCAGCCCACGCCGAAGGCTGCGCGTCCCTCACGCTCCCACCACTCGCGATACTTGCGCTGCGAGAGCTCGCGATCACGACGAGGCAGCTGCGGATGGTAGCCGAAGTACTGCTGCGTCTCCTGCTTGAGCTCTTCGCCTGCCAAGGCGCGGATACGCTCGTCTGCGTGCAGAAGCGACTCGATCAACCACTCGATGCGATGGCCAGCGGCCCACTGCGCGGCCCATGCCTCCCACTTGCGCTGCGCGAGGCCGAAGTCCTGGCACGAAAGGAGCACGAGCGCGCGATGGGCCGCTTGCACGTTGGCTTCGCTCGGATCGGAAAGGCGCGGCAGCAGCACCGATAGGGCACGACGCTCGCGCAGCTCGCCAAGCGCCTCGATCGCGAAGCGCTGGCGTCGTCCGTCCTTGCCCGGTCGCTCCGAAAGGTGCGCGAGGGCCTCCACGACGTTTGCGAACTGCGGCAGCACTGCGTAACTGCGAAGCACCTCGAGGGCCACGCCTCGGAGCTCTTCGTCGGCGTCGAGCGCGCGCTTCACTACCGAGTCGAGGAGGTCGGGATGCACGATCTCCGCGGCCACCATCAGCGCGTAGAAGCACTCGTCGGCGTCGCTGCTCTGAATCTTGGATGCCAGATACGGCGCTGCATCCGCACCGAAAGCGATGATCGCCCGAGCCACGGCGGAGACGTCGCGGCCACGCGGGCGCCTTCGGTGGGGCTGC
The DNA here is from genome assembly GCA_964398415.1 of uncultured Polyangiales bacterium. Taxonomy (GTDB): domain Bacteria; phylum Myxococcota_A; class Polyangia; order Polyangiales; family DASUME01; genus DASUME01. Next base: position 1,740 of record CAYNOM010000530.1, read on the forward strand.
TTGCGGTCGAACCACAGCCGACCGGGGAAGTACTGCAGCAGCACCGGCAAGGCGGCCTCGCCGACGCGCAAAAGCTCATCGATCTGCGGCAGCTCGTCGTCCGGCCCCGCGTCCATCAGCGACGACACGAGAGTCGTGACCTGATCGCCCATGTCGATGATCACCGACACGGACTCGGACACCGGCGGCTGCGGCAGGCTCGAGCGCACGGAGTGTTCGGTTGCGGGCTCGGCCTCTATCTCGCGCGCCTGCAGAACAGGCTCGTTTTCGCCCCGATCGTCGGCAATGCGCGGGGCCTCGGGCAGCTCCCTGGGCTCAGGCTGCAGCTCGATGCGCCGGGTGCGCACCTGGGCCAGGGCCGAGCCGACGGGCAGCGCGGGCTCGAGCACCTCGCGCAATCCGAGCGGGCCAGGCCCCTGGGCGCGCTGCGGTCTCACGCTCTCTTCGAGGACGGCTCCCGAGGGCGCGGCGTAGTGGTAGCTGCCGTCGGCGCGTCCCGTCGCCTGGGGCGTGATCGACTCGCGAATCGGCGGCGGAGGTGCCGTGCGCGGCACGCCGCTCAGACGCCCGCGCGCAGCCTCACGCGCCGCTGCGGTCACGGGCTCGGCCGGGCCGGGAGTCACGAAGGGCATGCCGCGCTCGGTCTCCGCGCGGCGCTCCTGCAGGCGCAGCACGCGATCCAGATCCACGGCCTCGAGCCCGACATCACCCTCGGGTCGCACCGACTCCGCTCGAGGCGGCTCAGGGGCCGCAGGCTGAAGGCCCATCTCCGGGTCGGCCGGCTCAGCAGGCGCAGACGATGGGCTCGCCGACGAAACCGGGTCGGCAGCGGGCTCGCTCTCGAAGCCCGGCGGCACCGATGCGGAGGGTGGCAATGGCTCCATGACGCCCGGCCCATGGTCGGTTGCCACGTCTGCCGGAGGCGGATGGGTGGTCTGCGTGTCACCCGCATCGTCCGCCATGGGCTGCGCAGGCGGCGCAGAGCTGGGGGTGCGGCGCAGCGCCTTCTGCTCGAGAATGATCCGGCGCAGCGCGTCGGCCACATCGGGCACGATGCTCGATACGGCGGCGACGTCGTCGGCGCTCACGCCCTCACCATTTCGATCGGCGTAGGCGAGCAGCGCGACGCGCGAACCGAGCGCCACCGGAATGGCGATACCGGGCCGACCGGAGGGGCGGCCGAGCAGGGCCGCGGCAGCGCGCTCTTCATCGGACGCGCTCAGGTCGCCGACCAGGGCACGCTTGTCGCGCACGGCTCGCGCGGCAAGGCCCGTTCCACCGAGCGGAAACACCACGTGCTCCATCAGCTCCGGTGAGAGGCCTGCACCGTGAGCCATGCGCCCCGTGGCCACTTCCTTGCCCACGCTGAAGATCGCGACGAAATCGAAGAACTGGACGAGATAACGCAGCCACACGAACAGCGCGTCGTCGCGCTGCGCGGAGAGGGCGAGGAGCTCTCGCGCACGCGCTGCGTCGATGGGCCCTCGCGCCGCGCGCGCGATCGCGCCCGAGATGCTCGTCGGCGGAATGGTGCTGAGGCGAAAGCTACCCGTACCCGCTTCGGACATCCGACGCGGTGCAGGCGGGATGATGGCGGGAACCGCAGCGGGTGCATCGAGCTCGTCGTCTGGCCCTTCGAAGGACGGCTCCGACAGGGCGAGCCCCGCGGGCCCGCTCGTGCGCAAAGACTCCTTGAGCAGCGGATATTCGAGGGTGTCGGGTCGATTGTCGAAGGGCGTCGAAAGCGCGGGCTCCAGCGGCCTGAGGCTCGGTCCAGGGGGCCTCACGTACGGAATCGTGCCGGGCTCACGCTTGCGAAGGGCATCGGTCAAGCGGCGAAAGCGGATGTCGAGCTCGAAGCCGTAGTGATGTGAGAAGGCCGCGGCCAGTCGTGGCGGGGTCACGATGCGCACGGTCAGCTCGGCGCGCAGGGCTTGCAGGAGCCTCGCGCGTGCATCCTCGCTCGGGGGCTGCTCGGCCGCCACCACCAGCGTGCGGCCGTCGTACTGCAGCGGCACCACACCCGCCGCGCGCGCGAGATCGCGCGGCACGAGGCGAATGGCATCGCGCGAGGCCTTCATCACCTCTTCGCGCGTGGCGGGCAGAAGCCCAAACAGCGCGGCCCGGTAGGCGCTGAGCACGTCCTCGGGCACGAGGTTCATCTCGAGCAGGATGGTCTCGATGGCGCCGCCAGAGAGCACCTGATGTTGCAGCGCCTCCTCGATCTTCGAGACCGGTACGATGCGATCGCGAGCGAGGAGGGAAGTTAGCGCGGACATGCCCGAAAACGATTGTTGGACCCACGTGCCTGGGGTGTCAACGACGCTGCCGGAGACGGTCCAAGGCCAAAGCGACACCTACCACGGCAGCGGTTTCTGTTCGCAATATTGAGCGACCCAGCCCTGCTGGGCTGAAGCCGCACTCAGACAGGATACCCCGATCTCGCTCGGAAAGTCCCCCTTCCGGTCCAATCACGAGCCACGCCTCCTCGGCCGCTGGCCCCAGATCGAGGGCAATGTCAGTGCGCTCCACACATGCGACACGCGCCGTCGACGGCCCCTCTGGCGCCTCGGCCAACACCTCTTCGAGCGCTCGCGGGGCGGAGAGGCGCGGCAGCCACGTCTGCTCCGACTGCCGCAGGGCTTCGATGGCGATGCGCGTCAAGCGCTCGAGCTTGGCCTCCATACGCTCCACATCGCCCTTGAGCTGACAGCGCTCCGAAAGGCAGAGGCGCACCTCGCTGACGCCGAGCTCCGTCGTCATGCGCACGATGTCGTCGAGCTTCGTCGCCTTGGGCAAGCACTGCACGAGCACCACGCGCGGGCCCTGTGGATGCCAGAGGGCCGGCCCGTCACCGACGCAGGACAGACCGTGCTTGTCGAGCCTCGAAATCCGCGCGCGGAGCGTGTGCCCCGCGCCATCGAACAGCTCTAGCTCGTCGCTGAGCCCCAGCCTCAGCACTTGAGCGTGGCGCAGCGCCTCCCGCGAGAGCGCGATCTCGCCTTCGGCGCCGCCGAGATCAGGCACGTAGAAGCGCCGCTCGCTCAGCTCCGCTTCTGCAGCACGAGAGCGACCCACTCCCCCTCCGTCGGCGAGGACAACAGCTCGAGCTCCGGGTAGGCGCGGGCCACGTCGTGCTCCTGCCCCGACAGGATGCCGCTCAGCAAAAGCAGGCCCCCCGCGCAACGCGGCGTTGTGTTGGCGACTCGGGCCGGATAAGCACCGGGGCCAGGAATGTTGCGGCCCCCCGCGGTTTGTGG
>CAYNOM010000531.1:0-4995 GCA_964398415.1 uncultured Polyangiales bacterium
CCTGTCGGTCGACGGGGCACGGGCGGGGACGCTGCATTTCCCCGAGCACGAGCGAGCGTCGACCGCGCTCGTGGGGGGCTCCGAGCAGCTGCTCGCCCATGCCTACGAGCTCGACACCGCGCCACACTTCGAGCGCTTCTTCTTCGTCACGAGCGACGCACCCATCGACATCTCGACTGTGATGCAAGCGGCACGCGAGCTGTCGCGTCGTGCCGACAAGGGTCTGCACGGTACGCTCGGGCACCTGTCCACGCTCGAGCAGTCTTCGCTGACGCTGGTCAAGGAGTGAGCCATGCGTACCTTCATGCGAGTGGGTTTATGGGCCATCGTCGTGGGCTCGGTGCTGTCGATGGCCGTGGCGAGCGGCCTCGCTCAGGCCGCGGGGACGCGCCGTTTTGCGCTGGTCATCGGCGCGAACGATGGTGGCAAGGAGCGCACCGTGCTGCGCTACGCCCAGCGCGACGCTCGGGCCATGGCCACGGTGCTGGAGCAGCTCGGCGGTGTGGAGAGCCGCGACCGCGTGATGCTACTCGAGCCCACACCTCAGCAGCTCACGACCGCACTCGCCGACCTGCGCGAACGCGCCATGGCCGCACGTCAGCAGGGCGAGCGCACGGAGCTGCTCTTCTACTACTCGGGGCATTCGGACGAGCGGGGGCTCTTGCTCGGGCGTGAGCGTGTGGCCTATCGCGAGCTGCGGGATGGCCTGTCGAGCGTCGGCGCGGCCGTGCACGTGGGCGTGCTCGACTCGTGTGCCTCGGGAGCGCTGACGCGCATCAAGGGCGGAAAGCGCAGGGCGCCGTTTCTGCTCGACACCAGCAACGAGGTGCACGGCCATGCGTTTCTCACGTCGAGCTCGGCCGATGAGGGCGCGCAGGAGTCCGATCGCGTGGGCGCCTCGTTCTTCACGCACTTCTTGGTCTCAGGTCTGCGAGGCGCGGCCGACTTCAGCGGCGACGGGCGAGTCACGCTCAACGAAGCCTATCGCTTTGCTTTCGACGAGACCCTCGCCAGCACAGCCGACACCCATGCGGGGCCACAACACGCGGCCTACGACATCCAGCTCGTGGGGACGGGCGACCTCGTGATGACCGACCTGTCTCGCCCTGCCGCGGCGCTGCAGATACCGAAGCAGATTTCGGGACGCCTCTACGTGCGCGATACCCAGGGCAACCTGGTGGTCGAGCTGAACAAGCCGGCCGGCCGCATGGTCGAGCTCGCCCTCGACGTGCAGGCCTATCAAATCCTGCTCGATCGAGACGGCTCGCTCTCGCGCACCGAAGTGAAGCTCGCGGCCAACACGACGACGGTGCTTCAGTCGAGTGCCTTCGTCTCCGTGCAGGGAGCACGGCATCGCTTGCGCGGCGACGAAGCCGAGCCCGAAGGAGACGTGCGCGTCGTGCCCTTTGGCGTGGGTCTCGTGCCGCCGGCGTCCACCAACTCCCGCTATCGGCACGTGCCAGGCTCTTCGGCCTTTCGCATCAAGAATCAGGTGGCGTTTCACTTCGGCTGGGGACGGTCGCACCAACTCGAGGGATTTGCGCTGGCCCTCGGAGGCAACCAGCAGCTCGAGTACGTCGAAGGTGTGCAGCTGGCCGTGGGCGTCAATCTGACGGATCGGCTCGAAGGCGTGCAGCTCGGTGTGGGCGCAAATGTGGCAGAGGATGTGGATGGCCTTCAGTTGGGGGCGAGCTTGAACCTCGCGCAGGGCGAGCTGCAGGGCGCACAGCTCGGGCTCGTCAACGTGGTCGCGGCCATCGACGGTGTGCAGGCCGGTCTCATCAACGTGGGCACGCAGCGGCAGCTCGGCGTGCAAGCCGGCCTCGTCAACGTGGCAGGCGTGCTGTCGGGGCTTCAGGCCGGCCTGATCAACGTCGCCGCAGCGCCGCGCACCGAGGGCCTGCAGCTGGGGCTCGTTTCGGTGGCGTCGGGACACCTGCGCGGTGCGCAGATTGGCCTCGTCAACTACGCCGATCGCGCCGACGCGCAGCTGGGCTTGCTGAGTGGCACGCGGGAGGGTGGCGTGCACCCGCTGCTTTACGTCGCCCATCCAATCGCCGTGCAGCTCGGCCTACGGCTCGACGCCGACTACACCTACGGTGCGCTCATCGGCGGTGTCGACACCGACGCCGTCGAGAACGTGTACGCCGTGGGTCTGGCCTTCGGCACCAAGATTCCCTTGCACGAAAAGCTCTGGCTCGAGCCCGAGCTGAGCGGTCAGATGCTCGGCTTCGGCAAGAGCTTCCGCGGCGAAGAGACGTCTACGTTGGGCCGACTTGCGCTCAACCTGCGCTACGAATTCTACCGACACCTCAGCGTGTTTGCAGGGCCTTCGTTCAACGCCATCGTGCACGCCGCACAAGAAAACCACGATCGCGAGATCGGCTTCATCCGTGGGCATTGGGAGCTCACCGCGCCCGACAGCCCGACGCAGGTGCTAGGGAGCATCGGCTTTCAAATTGGCGCATCCCTCTGAAATCAGCCCTACCGCGAGCGCCGATCGCTGAAGTAGGCCTCGGCCTCTGCGTGCTCATCGGGCGAGCCCACGTGCAGAAAGTCGCCGTCGTGGAGCAAGCCGAACACCCGGTGCAGGGTGCCGTCCGGCTGCTCGGCTGCGCGGTAGATCTCGCGCAACGAGAAGGGCTCCTCGCGGCGTCCGCGAAACAGCCTCGGGTGTAGAATCTGCAGGCCTGTGAAGACGTAGGGCGCGTGCTCGTGCCGCCTGAGGGTACGTGCCTCTTCGCCGCCGCGTACCAGATCGAAGTCCCCCGGGCCGTGATAGCCCAACGCTCGCTCGACGGGATGCAGCAGCAAGAGCGCGTCCATGCGCGTGGCATCGAACGCGGAGGCGAGACGTGACAGTGCCGCCTGCTCGGCGTCGACCCAGATGCTGTCCGCGTTGGCGCTGAAGAACGGCTCGTCGCCCAAGAGGGGCAGGGCGCGCACGATCGCGCCGCCGGTCTCGAGAATGGGGTCTTCGTGAGAAATCTGGATCGCCAAGTGACTCCAGCGCACCAATAGATGCGCTGCGATTTGTTCTGCGAGGTGGTGGGTGTTGACGACGATGCGCTCGAGCTCGGCCTCGGCCAGGCGTTCGAGCGTGTGATCGAGCAGCGCGCGCCCTCCCACCTCGATGAGGGGTTTCGGCGTCGTGCGGGTCAGGGGCCGCATTCGCGTGCCGAGTCCAGCGGCGAACACCATGGCGTGGCGAATGCGGCTGGTCATGGCGCTCAATCCATGAACAGAACTTTGCCGCGCAAGAGTGAGGCGCGCACCGGTCCGAAGGCGCGGCTGTCGTTCGAGCGCGTTCGGTGATCGCCGAGCACGTAGATGTGATCTTCGGGCACGCGCACGGGCGGCAGGGTCTGACCCCACTCGAGCGAGTGGCTCACGCGCCACAGGTGGCTCGGTGAGTGCTCGGTGTACGTCTCGCACGAGCTGTAATGCCCTCGGAAGCGCTCAGGCGGACAGGCGTGTGGGCCGTCTTGGGTGAGGCGCAGCCCATTGCGGTAGATGACGTCGTCGCGCACCTCGATCAGGTCGCCAGGCAGACCTATCACGCGCTTCACCAAGTCTTCGCGAGGGTCTTGGGGGCTCGCCAGGATCACCACGTCGCCCACCTCGGGCATCGACCAGCTCACCAATGCGTCGCTCATCCACGGCAGGGCCAGGCCGTAGGCGCAGCGCGCCACGAACAGCTTCTCGCCCGTGAGCAGCGTGGGCTCCATCGAGGGGCCGTCGACCTCGTAGGCCTGGGCGATGCCCACGCGCACGGCCACGGCCAGGCTCAAGGAGATGACGAGGGTCTTCGCCAGGTCCCAGGCGCGCTCGCGGTTCGTCGGCTCGTGCCGGATGTGCGTCACGGCGTGCGAGGGATCCGTGTCGTGGGCGTCTTCTGGGGCGTTCTCGTTCATGGGCGGTTCGAAGCAGTCTACCAAGCCTTGGCGCACGGGGGCCAGGGCCTCCGCTCAGCGGCGCCCCTTGAAGCCCATCATGCCCTGAACCACCGACTCGCTCTGTTCGGCCACTTCCTGCTGCTCTCGGGCCAAATCCGCACAGTCTTCGCAGAGTTTCTTGGCCTTGCCGCCGACTTTCACGCTGACGAGCTCGTCTACCTCGTCCCCGCATTCCTTACACACAGCCATGTCCGACCTCCCTCGTGCGCAGGCGTCCAGCGGGACACACCGGGCGTCCATATCATGCCCGATGGACCATGGGGCGTCACGACACGGGTGCGCCGACGTGCGGCGGACGAGGGCAAACCGCTCCCCTTCATCATCCCGCCGTCCCTCCGCCGGTTTGCGAAACGGGTTTGCGTTTGCGAAGCGCGGTGGGTTCTGCGAAACGTCCCGAACCTGCGTAGACCCGAAAGTTCGTCGAGCTTGGGTACAGGACGAAAGAGATCCATGACCTGTCGACCCAGCATTTTCGCCATCGACTTCGGTACGAGCAACTCTCTGCTCGCTGCAGCCAACCACGCGCGCACGTTCCCACCCGCACCGCTCGACCCTCACGCAAGCGACGCCACGATCTTGCGCAGCGCGATGTACTTCAAGAGCCTGAAAGAGGCCGAGTTCGGCGCACGCGCCACCCAAGCGCTCGTCGAGAACGGCTTTCACGGTCGCCTGATTCGCTCGATCAAGCGTCACTTGCCGTCGCGTGCCTTTACCGCGACCCGCATCGGGGAGCAGAAGGTCACGCTCGAGCAGCTCATCGGGATCTTCCTCCGCGTCATGCGTGAGCGCGCGTGCACGCACTTCGACGTCGACGTCACGCAGGTCGTGATGGGGCGGCCCGCGCTCTTTTCGAATCGCCCCGACGAAGACCAGCTTGCAGAGTCGCGGCTGCGGCGCGCGGCGGAGCTGGCCGGATTCATCGACATTCACTTCTGCCCAGAGCCCGTGGCCGCCGCGTACGACTTCGCGTCGGACCTCGATCGAACACGGACGATGCTGGTGGCTGACCTCGGCGGCGGCACGAGCGACTTCACCCTCG
>CAYNOM010000532.1:0-1405 GCA_964398415.1 uncultured Polyangiales bacterium
CGCGCAGCGTCGGCTGGCAATCGAGGGCGGGGCCGTTCGAGCGACGGGGACCTCGCTCAAGGATGCGACCGACCGGTACTTCGGCGCACATCCGCATCTCGGAGCGCGGACGACAAGCGACTTCCGAGCGGCGACCGCGAAGCTCATGACCTGGGCGAACCAGGTGGGCGTTGTCTCGGCGGATGACGTGACGCGGGCGAGGCTCATTGGGTTCCGCGCCTGGCTCGTGAAGCAGCCGAAGAAGCAGGCGCTCAAGGCGGGCAAGCGCGGCCAGCGCGTCGAGACTGAGGATCTGCTCAACCCCTGCAAGATCAACAGCGACCTGCGCCGCTTGCACGCTATCTTGGGCTACCTGCGCTAGGCCGAGCTGCTGCCGAGGGTCACGGGGGACGATCTCAAGGACGCGTTGAAGCCGCTTCGGGTGGTGCACGAGCGCAAGCAGTTCCTGCGGCAACCTGAGATCAAGAAGCTGCTGGACGCCGCGCTCAAGCACGATGCGAAGACGTACAAGGAGACGCGTGCCGAACATGCGGGCGTGGGCCGCAAGAACATCGGAAGCACGCCGCGCTATGTGGCGATCGCCCCGTTCGTGGCATTCGTGTTGCTTACGGGCATGAGGCTCAACGAAGCGCTCGGGCTCGACTGGGCTGCCGTCGATCTCGACGCCATGAACCAGCAGCGCAAGAAGGTTGGCGAGGTTCACCTCAAGGGCAAGTCGGTGAAGACAGGCCACGCGCGCACCGTGGACCTCGAAGTGTCGCCGTCCGTGCGCACGCTGTTGGAGGCGCTCGGTCCCAGCACCACGGGGCCGGTGTTCACAGTGACGAAGGACCTCGCCAGTTCGTCCGCCAAGCGCCTCCGCTCAGAGTTCGACGCGCCATCGAGCTTCACATGGCAGGCGCTTCGCCGGACGTGTGGCACGTTCCTGACCAACGCGCCCGGCATCTACGGGGCCGCGAGCGCGTTCTTGTCCGCCAAGCGGCTCGGCCACTCCGTGGCGATCGCCGAGAAACACTACGTCGGCGTCGTGCGTGGTATCCGCCCCACCGCAAAGACGCTGGAAGCCGCGATGCAGATCGAGAGACTCACGACGACGATTGCGAAGCGAACTGGAGAACACAGGGCTCAGGATGACCGCCCGCGGCGCGCCGCTCTCGCGCGTGGTCGCAGTGAAGTTGCGGGGGCGCCGTCCGAATCGTCGAAGCGCTGACTGCGATGACCAGTTGCCACGTCGGTGAACTCGCGGCCGTGCTCGGGGCCGCCTACGAGTCCTTCTTGCGTTTGCGGCTCGAACGGCGCGCTGGCCGACGAGGAAAGGTTCATGCAAGGGACGTGGGCACCGCGGTGGACATGGTGGCCGAGATGATCGAGGAATTCGTGACCGCCATGGAGCGGATGAACTCCC
>CAYNOM010000532.1:1415-4993 GCA_964398415.1 uncultured Polyangiales bacterium
CGCAGGTCTTCGGTCTGGCTCAGCACATCGGTCAGGGGGCCAGTGGTGGCCACGATCCGGACACCTTGTGGCTGATGGCCACCTCCGAGCTTGATCGGGGCCGGGGCGAGATCGAAGCCGATGTCCTGGCGGACGGGGCCGTGGTCGATTTCGAGCACGAGTGGGCGGCGTTCTTGGCGTGGGCCGGGCGGGTTCGAGGCTCGTGATCTACGGCGATGAGGGCCAGACGTGACATTCTCGGCACGATGCTTGGCGGCGGCAGCAGAACTTCGGTGACTCGCTGTGTTCACTCATCTTCGAAGTGAACTTCTAGGCTCACCGCATCCTCGGCGGTCACCAAAACGGCAAGGTCGTGCAGCGATCCGATCTCTGTGCACAAGACGTCATCCCGCCATCCGCGCACGACAAAGCGGAACTCGCTCTGATAGCTGTAAGTGTCGCGCTTCCGAAACGGGCCAAGTTCGCCCTGATGATCCTCTGGCACGTAGATGACCAGCCCCTGAGAGCATCCGACGGATAGGGAGCGAAACGACTGCTGCGCTCGCTTCAAGAACTCAGGTACATCGTGAATCACGACGGCGTGACTACCCCAGTGGACGTGCCTGTCTTCGACCGCCCTTCCCAGCGTCGCCAGGTTCTGCTGGACTCGACCCGCCGTGACTGCATAGGCGCACCACACGTGCGGGGGTGGTGGGCCGCCGAGGTACATGAGGCCCGGGGCCGCGAGTTCGAAACGCCGACCGTCGATCTTGATGTGACTCCGACCCGGCTGAAGTACCACGTCGATCCCTTCCCAGCGATCAAAGCGCAACGGGTCACCGTCCTCTTCGCACTGGAAGTGGTCAAGACGCCTCAGGTAAAGCAGGCCGCGCTCGTACAAGTCCCTCATGTAAGGTTCTGGCCCGAACTTAATCATCACGGGAACGCTCTCCCGCCGGGCGTTCGCATCATCGTGGGGGACCGGTTCGGTCATCGACATCGAGGCTGTATCGTCTCGCGAGGTTTGTCCAGGGACGTAGAGAACACCGCGACGATCCTCAAAGGGAAGCTGCCGGGAGTGCCTGGTGACCGCCATAGAGGTGGTGGTCGAGATGATCGGGAGGCCCGCGGCGTGTCGCCCTCTTGGTCACGCTGGTGATGTTGGGTTCACGGATCGCGCAGCGATGGTGAACACGCGCGAGCCGACGTCAGCAGCCCAGACCTGCGTGCGTGAGAAATCGTACCTCCTACGGTAACGGCGGGGTCCCGCCGTGACGCCGTGTGTGCCAACAGACAAGCACCAAGCAACCGAGTGCACTCTAATGCATTGCATTTGGTTGCTTTGGTGTGGGATCCTTCTAGGCATGACGTCGGCTCCGACGAGAGCGATCGCATACCTGCGGGTCTCGACAGATAAGCAGGCCGATCACGGATCGAGCCTTGAGGCACAGCGAGCGAAGGTCGAAGCCTACGCAGCCCTCTACGATCTCGAACTGGTCGAAGTCATCGCAGACGCGGGTGAGAGCGCCAAGACGCTTGCCCGCCCTGGGCTCGTGAAGGCGCTCGACGCGCTACGCGGTGGTCGCGCCGAAGCTCTGCTCGTGACGAAGCTGGACCGACTTACTCGCTCGGTGCGCGATCTCGGTGAACTCGTGGACCGCTACTTCGGTCGCGAGGACGTCGCGCTACTCAGCGTCGGTGAACAGATCGACACGCGAAGTGCCGGGGGGCGTCTCGTGCTAAACGTGCTCGCCTCGGTCGGACAATGGGAGCGCGAGGCCGTCGGCGAACGTACCGCCGCCGTGATGCGGCACAAGCGAGCGCGCGGCGAGTACGTGGGTGGCGCCGCCCCCTTCGGCTTCGAGGTCGGCCATGACGGAGCACTGGTGGAGGTCGAGCACGAGCAGCGGGTTGTCGCGCTGGCCCGCCAGCTCCGGGGTGACGGGCGCTCCTTGCGAGACGTCGCCGCCCAGCTTGCAGAGGCGGGCTTCCTGAGCCGAACCGGGCGGATCTTCGCACCGAGTCAGGTGGCCCGGATGCTTGGCGACACAGGGAAGGCGGCATGAACCGGCGGCGCCAAAATGACGCGCAGCTCGTGGTCCGGTTGCCCGAGGAACTGCTGACCAAGCTCGACGCGCACGCCGATCGACTGCGGGCTGAGCAGCCGGGGCCTGCGTGGTCACGCGCGGATGTCGTCCGGCTGCTGCTCACCCGCGCGCTCGACGCCGAGCCGCCAGCCAAGCCGCGGCGCCGTTCGTCATAGAGGCGTCGCCAGAGGTCACTGGCAGCCTCGGCGTTTGCTGGGCGAATGGCCGGATACCTTGCCTTACGAGCGGCAGAAGCTTCGGTGTGCGCCTCTCGCTGCCACCACGGGCATCGGAACCGCGGGCTACGCAGCCGCGCTCACGTCGGTGGCCGGCACCTCGAACTCCATCACCTCGTCAGTGCCCGCAATTGCGAGACGCACGCGAAGGATCTGAACGCCGCCCACGCCGAGGGGCCCACGGTCCTCGATGACGGTGGCCACGACATCCCGACCGCCAAACTGGAAGCGCACCTTGGTCCCGACGCCGAGCTTCTTGGATGTGCGTGCGCGTTTCATGTTCCCTACCCTATCACCAGGGCCGCTGGCCCACCATGCGCAGGACGTGGTCGGCCACGACGACGTCCATGGAAACCGCAAGGCCCGAGCAAGCCGTGCGCCATGACCTCACCTTGGAGAGGTGTAGGCTTGTGCCGCCACCGATGGAGGAGAAGTCCTGGTGGGCAATGGCGTTTCTCCACTGGGTGAGTTCGCCGAGGAGGTCCTTGCGGTCACCATTCCGGTGGTGGTGGGCCTTGACGTCGTTCCAGAACTGCATCCCCAGGCGGCCGTAGTCGGCGCCCAGGTTGCCAGCGTTAGGGTTCCCACGATCCAGCAGGCGGCCTTGCGTAAGCATCGCTCGGGCGATTGCCTGGAACGGGCCCTGAGCGCCGCCCTGAACGAGGGCCGAGACGGCCTCGGTGTGCAGGTCACGGCAGAAGCGTTGGAACTGGGACGACACCAACATGGCATAGGCATGGTTGAGCTGAAGCGTTGCGTAGCGGCGCCCGCGTCCACTTCCCCCGACCGCGGTGTGGGCCTCTTCAATCTCGTCGAGTTCGTCCCTGGAAGAGGTGAGCCACTTGTGGAGGGCAACCGAAGCCATCGTGGGGCGGAGCCTATCATGGTGCCCTCACGCCGCCGACTCGCCACCGCCGCTTTCCGCGTCCTGACCTTGGTCAGCAACCCGCACCGGTACCGGGTAAGGGGCCGGCCGGCGCTGGATCACGAACTCGTGGTTACGGTACCTGGCTGTCACGTGGGCCTCCCGGCCGCTCCGTTCCACGAGTACCAAACCTGCCCAACGAAGAACTTGGACATGGTGGCTGGTGGTACTCACGGCCAACCCCAGCTCGCGCGCGAGCGCCGTGATGGTGAGCCACTCTCCATCGACCAGGGCAAGGATGACTCTCCGGGCTGGGGCGGACAGGGCCTGGGTGAGGCTCTCGAAGTCGGGGGTGTTGTTGGCCTGAGGCATACCCTTCGGTTTCCATAGAAAGAAGAGCTGCCCCAGGTG
>CAYNOM010000533.1:0-4990 GCA_964398415.1 uncultured Polyangiales bacterium
AGGACCGACAGGGCCACGTTCAGCTGACCGCGCCCCCCATCGACGACGAGCAGATCGGGCAGCTCCCAGCCGGCTTCGCCGCTCTGTCCGCGACGAAAGCGTCGCGCCAGCACCTCGTACATGGCCGCGTAGTCGTCCCCACCCGAGACGCGCTTGAGATGAAAGCTGCGGTAGCGCTTCTTGTCCGGTTGCCCGTCCTCGAGCGCCACCACGCTCGACACGGTGTCGGTGCCGCCGGTGTGCGAGATGTCGACGCACTCGATGCGACGCGGCAAGCGCGGCAGGCGCAGCTTTTGTTGGACGGCCTCGAGACGTGCTTCCACGTCCTCGCGCGCCCGTGCCTTCTCCCGAAAGGCGTGGCTCGCGTTGTCGCGCGCCATCTGCACCAACTCGGCCCGCGGGCCCTTCTTCGGCACCATGAGCTTGACGCTGCGCTCGCGCAGCGAGCTGAGCACCTCGCTCAGCCCATCCATGGCCTCCACCTCGACGGGCAAGAGCACCTCGGCGGGCACGAAGCTGCCGGGGCCGTAGTAGGTGCTGACGAACTGGCCGACGATCTCGTCGTCGGGCGCGTTCACGTCCTTGAGCGCGAAGGTGCGCACCCCGGTCAGCTTGCCTGCGCGGATCTGCAACACCGCCATCTCGGCCAGGTCGCCGCGCCTGAACACGCCAAACACGTCCTGGTCGGTGTTGTGTGCCACGGCCACGCGGTTTTGCTCGCGCACGCGATCGATGGCGCGCAGCTGGTCTCGGTGCTCTGCCGCGCGTTCGTAGTGCATCTCGGCCGCGGCACTCTTCATCCGAGCTTCGAGGAGCTGCACGAGCTCTTCGTGACGGCCGTCCAGAAACATGGCCACGTCGGCCACCTGGTCGCCGTACTGCTTGCGGTCGACCTCCATCACGCAGGGCGCGGGGCAGCGCTTGATCTGGTACTGCAAGCACGGCCGCGAGCGCGAGGCGAGCTCAGTATCGGTGCAGGTGCGGAGCTGAAAGTGACGATTGACGAGCCGCAGCGTGGCACGCGCCGCGGTGGCCGAGTGGTAGGGCCCGAAGTACATGGCGCCGTCTGCCTTGGGCTTTCGCACGACCTCGAGGCGCGGCCAGGGCGCTTTGGCGTCGAGTCTGAGCGACAGGTACTCCTTGTCGTCGCGCAGCTTCACGTTGTAACGCGGCTGATGCTGTTTGATCAGGGTGTTCTCGAGCAGCGCGGCTTCCTTCTCGCTGCCGACGACGACCGTCTCGATATCCGTCAGCTCACGCGCCAGCCGACTGATGAAAAAGCGCGTGTCGCTCGTGCTCTCCTGGAAGTAGCTCCGAACGCGGCTCTTGAGGCTGCGCGCCTTGCCCACGTACAACACGGCACCGCCCTCACCCTTGAACAGATAAACCCCGGGTGAGCTGGGCAGTGACTCGAGCTTGTCCTTCAACGCATCCAACACGTCTCGAATGTAGCGCGTCGCGTCGCGCCGCTAAGGGGCGGCCTTCAGGCGCACCTCGAAGCAGGCGCCGCCGCGGGGGACGTTGTGGGCCGAGATGCTGCCACCGAGGCGCTCGATCAGGGCCTGAGACACGGCCAGGCCGAGGCCCGTGCCCTTGCCTGCAGGCTTCGTGGTCACGAACGGCTCGAAGAGCTTGTCCTCGAGCTCACGCGGGATGCCGTGCCCCGAGTCGCTGACGCGCAGGCGCACGGTGTCGTCGTCGCGCGTCACTTCGATCAAGATCGTCCCGTCACCAGCCACGGCATCTGCGGCGTTGAGCAAGAGGTTGAGCACGACCTGCGACAGCTCGTGC
Source organism: uncultured Polyangiales bacterium (assembly GCA_964398415.1). Classification (GTDB taxonomy): domain Bacteria; phylum Myxococcota_A; class Polyangia; order Polyangiales; family DASUME01; genus DASUME01. The sequence goes on from CAYNOM010000533.1 coordinate 1,792, forward strand.
GCGGCGCCACGCACCTCCGGCACGCCCTCCTCGAAGCGTCTCTCGATGGTCACCCCGCGCAGGTCTTTCTGCGGGCTCACGAGCTTGACCGCGTCTTCCACCACCTCGTCGAGCCGCGCGCGCGCGTCACTCGACTCCGCGACGGGACGTGAGAAGTCGAGCAGGTCGCGGATGATGCGATGGATGCGCTCGGTCTCGCCGCGCACGCGCGTCAGAAACTCGGCCTGCTCGGCGCTCGACAGCCCGCCCATCTGGAGCAGCTCCACGAGGCCTAGGATGGCGGCCAGGGGGTTTCCGATCTCATGGGCCACGCCCGCGGCCAGGCGTCCGACGGAGGCGAGCTTCTCACTTCGAATGAGCTGGTCTTGCGCGCTGTGCAGCTCGTTCGTGGCGCGCTCGAGCTCGCGCAGGCGTGACTCGAGCTCGATGCGCTCCTCGCGCAGCTCCTTGGCCATGCGATTGAAGCTGACGGCGAGGCTTGCCACCTCCGCAGCGCCCGCGATGGGCACGCTCGTCTGCAGGTTGCCCGCGGCGAGGCGTTCGGAGGCCCGCGTCACGTCCTCGACGGGGCGCACGATGAGGCGGGTGAGCGCGACGTAGATGAACAGCAGGATGATCGAGCCCGTGACGAACAGGTATAGGCGGAGCAGGGCGGCCAAAGGTCCCGTCGCGTCGGGATCGAGCGGCTCGACCCAAAGCGAGACCACATCCCCGTTGGCGAGCGACGCTGTGGCAGAGGCCTTACCCCGCGTCTCCCCGAAGCGCATGGGCGTCATGCCGAGGGCGCCGACGGAGATGCCCTTCACGTCTGCGCGCCCGACGAAGCGCGAGAGATCGGCATGGCTCGGCCCCGCGGCCGCATCGAGGCCGACCGCAGTCACCTCGGCCAGCGCTTGGGTGCGCTGTTCGCGCTCGAGCTCCTGCACCTTGCGGGCCACCTGCATCACCACGAGCGCGAGGGCCGTGAACGACACCACGAAGGCACCGCTCAGCGCGATCAAGATCTGAGCTCTGAGACCCAGGCCGTAGCGACGCTCCATCACGCCCACCACGCTACAACGCGCCTACTACGAGTCGCGCGCGTTTTCGTGGATGCGGCGCACGCTCTCGGCGTAATCGACGCGCAGGGGACGCGTGGGCGCGGGCGGCGGGATGCCGCGCAGACGCACGGCGAGCACTGCACGTGTGGTGGCGTCGAGCTCCCCGAATTCGAGGCCGAGCCCAACGTCGTGGTCTTCGCGACGCCTTCCCCAGACGATCCGGCTCACGCGCGCCGGGACGTCGCAGAACAGCGGCGAGTTTGGGATACGAAACGAGACGAGCACGTCGGTGCCGATCGGGACCGTGGAGCGGGCTCTCACGCCCATGCCGCGCACGGACAGATCGAGACACTGGCTTGCGAGCAGAGAGAAGCCGTCTTCCTCGACGACCTGGCAAGGAATCCGAACGCGCCTGCGCAACGCGACGCGGTCGCGCGCGGACTCGAGCATCGTGGGCATGGAAGACCTCCTGCGTGTGTCCTCGCTCAGGGTACCTGGCGTATCGTGCGGGTCGAAGAAAGCGTGGCGCTGGATTCCCGTGGGTAAGCGTTTGAACCGCAAGCTGGCTTTCGGGTGGATGTGAGCGCGCTCCTCCCAGTGCCGCGGGCGGAGCGCAAAGCTCGCAAGAAGCGCAGGAAAGGGACTGCATGGAACTGTTTTCACAAATGGCCGAGCACGACTTCGGAGAGCTGCATTTTCGTCGCGACGCGGCCACGGGCCTGAATGCCATCGTCGCCATTCACGACACGCGCCTCGGCCCGTCGCTCGGCGGCTGCCGCTGCATCGAGTACGGCGCCGACCAGGACGCGATCCGTGACGCGCTGCGCCTTGCACGCGGCATGACCTACAAGGCCGCGTTGTGTGGCGTGCCCCATGGTGGCGGCAAGAGCGTGATCATGCGCCCGCGCGTGGCCTTCGATCGTTCGGCGCTGTTTCGCGCCTTCGGCCGCTTCGTGGAGGAGCTGGGCGGTCGCTACATCACAGCCGAGGACAGCGGCACAGGGCTCGAGGACATGGAAGTGATGCGCGGTGTGACGCGCTTCGTGACCGGGGTCGATCAGCGTCATGGCGGAAGCGGCGATCCCTCGCCCTTCACCGCCCTCGGTGTGCGTCGAGGCATCGAAGCGAGCGTGCGCTTCGCGCTCGGCAAACCCTCGCTCGAGGGTGTGCACGTGGCCGTGCAGGGCGTGGGGCACGTCGGCTATCACTTGTGTCGCGAGCTTTCCGCCCAGGGCGCGTTGCTGAGCGTTGCAGACGTCGATCCCCTCAAGGCCGAGCGCGCCGAGCGTGAGCTGTCCGCGAAGGTCGTGCCGCTCGAGGACATCTTCGACGTGAAGTGCGACGTGTTTGCACCGTGCGCCCTCGGCAGTGCGCTCAACGATCAAACCATCCCACGCCTCAATTGCAAAGTCGTGGCGGGCGCAGCCAACAACCAGCTCGCCGAGGCGCGCCACGGCGAAGATCTGAGGCAGCGCGGCATCTGCTACGCGCCCGACTACGCCATCAATGCGGGCGGGTTGATCAACGTGGCCCAGGAGGTCGCGGGTTACGACGAGAAGGTCGTTCGCGAGCGCACCGAGCGCATCTACGACACGATTCTTGAGATCCTGGAGCGGGCTGCCCGCGCCGAGTGCTCCACCAGCCGCATCGCCGACGCCATGGTCGAAGAGCGCCTGGCCGCCGTGCCCAAGTCTCTGCCCATGCGTCCGGCGTGAGCGCGAGCGTTCACCCCTCGAACGTGTGCTTCACGACGAACTTCGACTTCTTGAACGCGGGGACCTCGGCCTTGCGGGCCGCATGGGCCACGCAGCCCACCGCCTTACGGTTCACACCGCCGAGCACCTTGGTGCGTATGACGCGACCGGAAGCTCCCGCGAACGTCAGATTCACGCGCGCGATGCCCGAGGGCCCGACGCAGGCCGCGACATTCGGTGCGACCTCGCTGAGTGCCTCGAGAACTTCGGCGCGACGCGGCACCGACCGCTTGCGGTGCGTTGAGCGTGACGTGTCTTCTTCGGCACGCGCAGACGCGTTCGGTCGCGCGGCGACGAGCGTGCCATGCTGCGCGAGCTCTGAAGCTGGCGTGCCGTCCGCTCCACCCGTGCTGTTCGCGGCGGCAGCCGCCCGTGCTGCCGGAAGCTGCGGCAACTGCAGGACCT
>CAYNOM010000534.1:0-4989 GCA_964398415.1 uncultured Polyangiales bacterium
GCGCGAAGGACAACGACCTGCCGCTGTTTCGGCGCGTGTTCAAGCCGGATGTACCAGGTCTGTTCTTCGCCGGATTGTGTCAGCCACTCGGCGCGATCATGCCGATCGCCGAGGCGCAGGGTCAGTGGCTCGTTGAGCACGTCACAGGGGCCTACAGGCTTCCGAGCGTGTCTGCGATGCGTGCAGACATGGAGCGCGAGCGCGCAGCCCTCGAGGCGCGCTACGTGCGGTCCGCGCGACATACGATGCAAGTCGACTTCGACGCCTACCTCGACGCGCTGCGCAGCGAGCGCCGCGAGGGGGCACGGCGCGCCCGCGCCCAACCGGGGGGCGATGTCACCCCCCGCGCGCGGCGACGCCGGCTGCAACGCTGAGTGGCTGTCGATTCAGATCAGAAGACGATCTTGCCGCCACCGGGAGCGCCGCCCGCGCCGGGGGGAAAGCCACCTCCCACGCCTGGACCGCCTTGCCCGGGCACCACGATGCGCGACATGGCCTGCCGCTGCATCTCGCGCGCCTGATCGATCAGACGCTCCACGGCGACCTGCACGGCCTCCGGGAACTTGTCCATGGCCTCGTTCAGATCCTTCGCCTCGATCGGGCACTGAATCGGCAAAGGCCCGCGGTCGCTCATCAGCGTCGTTTCGCCCGTGAACATGGTGGGGCGGCTCGGATCCGGCGATCCGTCTTCTTTGACCGGGGAAAGGCGGCGAATCGTGGCGACCTTCAGGTCGGTGAAGGACTCCTCTTTGTAGAGGTTTTCGCGGTCGACCTTGACGTCACTGAAGGGGTTGCTCTCGTTTGACATGGCTGAATGCATGCCAAAAACCACGCCAGGAATCAAACAGACATCACGTTCATACCTGTTGGTATATTTGACGCAACTGTGGGTGTGGCCACTTCGTCTTCTTTCCCATCGTGCTAGTGTCCGCATGGCTTGACCGCGCTGTGTCGGTCCTCCTAGTCGTCGTGAACGCCCCCCGGTGGTTCGCGGGGAGAGGTGGGGCAGACGCGTCGTATCTCGCGGTGACCGCGGCTCCTCTCGTGCAGAGTGGGCCTGCAGATGACGGGTTTGTAGGAGAGATGGATGGGGACTGAGGGCGCCACCGTTACCCCTGACCGCAATCGTGCCGCATGGCTCGCTCGCAGCGTCGACGTGGCGCTCATCGTCCTCTCGCACTTTCTCGCGACCTTGCTGCGCGGCGACCACCAGTTCAGCGATCCCGAGATCGTCGTCGCGACCGTGCTCGCCGCCTTCGTGTTCAACGTGGCCGCCGACGCGAATGGGCTGTATCGCGACAGCCTTCGCTCCGCGCCTTCGAAGGTCGAGCTCGGACGTTTTTGGCTGAGCTGGGGTTTCACGCCGCCCGTCTTGTTGATGGTCGCGTTCGCCACGAAGACTTCCGACCACTTCTCGCGCGTGGTGACTCTGTTCTGGTTCCTGCTCGCTCCACTCCTGATCACGGGGGTGCGTTTCGGGGCACGCAGGTTGTCTGCCGAGCTGTATCGCCGCGGCGTCAACACGCGCACGGTCCACATCGTCGGCGCGACGCGCATGGGCGCTGTGCTCGCCAAGCGCATCATGGAAGACCCCGCGGGTGGATTTCGCGTCGCGGGCTACTTCGACGATCGCGACCACGAGCGCCTCCACGTGATGCCCGAGGAGCTCGGCCCGTGCGCCGGGCGCCTCGAACGCCTGCTCGAGCTTGCGGCCGCGGGTGAGGTCGACGTCGTGTACATCACGCTGCCCCTGCGCGCCGAATCACGCATCAACGAGATGGTCCGAAAGCTCGCGGACACGACGGCCTCCGTGTACGTGGTCGCCGACTTTTTGGTGTTCGATCTCGTGCACGCCCAGTGGTCGACGGTGCAGGGGATGCCGGTCGTCAGCGTCTTCGAGAGCCCGTTCTACGGAGTCAACGGCTGGCTCAAGCGCTTCGAGGACGTCGTGCTCGGCAGCCTGATCTTGCTGTTGATCGCGGTGCCGATGGCGCTCATCGCCTTGGCCATCAAGCTGAGCTCCAAGGGGCCGGTGTTCTTCCAGCAGCGTCGCTATGGGCTCAACGGCGAAGAGATCCGGGTGCTCAAGTTTCGCACCATGACCGTGTGCGAGGATGGCCCGAATGTGCAGCAGGCGACGAAGAACGACCAGCGAGTCACGAAGCTCGGGGCGTTTCTGCGTCGTACTTCGCTCGATGAGCTGCCCCAGTTCGTCAACGTGCTGCGTGGCGAGATGTCGATCGTCGGGCCGCGGCCCCACGCCGTGGTGCACAACGAGATGTACCGCCGCATGATCCACGGCTACATGCTGCGTCACAAGGTGAAGCCAGGGATTACGGGCTGGGCGCAGGTCAACGGCTGGCGTGGCGAGACCGACACGCTCGAGAAGATGGAGCAGCGCGTGCACCACGACCTGCACTACATCCAGAACTGGGGCCTCTTGCTCGATCTGAAGATCATCTTCCGGACGGTCTTCGGCTCCGGAACGCGCCAGAACGCCTACTGACGCGGCCTCGGCGCGCTCCCCGGCACGCTAAGCGCGGATGCCCGCTCGCTCGCAAGCTGGCCTCGGCCCGTGGCCTCTGGCACATTCCGGGGCATGTCTGGCTCTCGTCCCTACGACATCGTCATCTACGGCGCGACGGGCTTCACGGGGGGGCTGGTCGCCGAATACTTCGCGCGCCATGTTCCACTCGAGCGCACACGTTGGGCGCTTGCGGGTCGCAATCGCGAAAAGCTCGAGGCTGTGCGAAGCCGCCTCGTCGCGATCTCGCCGCGCTGTGCCGAGGTGCCGATCGTGTTGGCCTCTTCCGATGCCGAAGGAGAGCTGAGGGCGCTCGCCGAGAGCACGCGCGTGGTGCTCACCACCGTCGGGCCCTTTGCCCTGCACGGTGAAGCCTTGTTCGCCGAGTGCGTGCGCGCTGCAACCGACTACGTCGACTCCACGGGGGAGCCGTCCTTCGTGAAGCGCATGCGCGAGCGCCACGCAGAGGGGGCGCGACGTTCGGGCGCCATCCTCGTCTCCTGCTGCGGCGTCGACAGCATTCCAACCGATCTCGGCGCCTACTTCACGATGCGCGAGCTCGTGCCAAGTGGCGCCGTCGAGCTCGAAGGCCACTTCTCTTTTCGGGCGAGGCCCTCGGGAGGCACGTGGCACTCGGTGCTCGAGGCCATGCGCGAGGCCCCGCAGGTCCTCGAAGAACAGCGAAAGCCGATCGAGGCCAAGAACGGCCGACGCGTGGCGCGCGCGCCGATGCGCCTGCGTCGCGAGGAGTCTGGCTGGCTCGTGCCTTTCCCCACCATCGACCCCGAGATCGCCCTGCGTAGCGCAGCGCAGCTTCCGATCTACGGTCCCGACTTCAGCTATGGGCACTACCTGCGGCTCGAGCACACGACGACCGTCCTCGGGCTTGGGATCGGCGCGTCCCTCGTGTTCGGCCTGTCGCAGCTCGAGCTGACGCGGCGCCTGCTCGCCTCGTTCATCGACGCGGGCGACGGTCCGTCGCAAGAAGAGCGCGACAAGAGCTGGTTTCGTCTGCGCTTCATCGCGCGCCACGCGGGCGACGAGCTTCATACGGAGATCAGCGGCGGAGATCCCGGCTACGGCGAAACCGCCAAGATGTTGTCGGAGTCGGCCCTCTGCTTGGCCGAAGACCGTGACAAGCTGCCGGCGCGCGCTGGGGTGCTCACGCCAGCGGTCGCCTTCGGAGACGTGTTGATCCACCGCCTGGTGCGGGCGGGGATGTCCTTTCGGGTGCTGAGCCAATGAACCTGCGAAATCTGCTCTTCGTAACCCTATGCGGCGCGTCGTGTCTCTTGTCCTGCGCGCGCGACCTGCCGCGCACCGCGCGCATCAAGACCTTGGAAAGCGCGAACAGGGGCTCGCCCTCGCAGCCTGCCGCGGCAGAGGTCCCAGAGCTGATCGAGGTGCGCGTGCTCGTCGTCAGCCACGCGGGCGCCCAGGGGACGAGCGAAAAAGAGCCGCGCACGAAGGAGCAAGCCCTCGAGCGCGCCCGCATGATCGCGCGCATGGCGCGCTCGGGCGACCGATTCGCCGAGCTCGTGCGCGCCTACAGCGACAGGCCGGGTGCAGCCGAGGACTTCGGTCTGTTTCGTTTGAGGCCCAAGCAAGCGAGCGTGTTCGGACAGTCGGTCGTCGACGCGGCGCTCGCCCTCGCGCCAGGACAGATAGGTGACCCTGTACCAGGCTCCGAGGGTATCTTCGTGATCGAGCGTCGCCCCGATCCGCCGGGAGGTCCAACCAGGGTCTCCGCAAAGCACATTCTGATCAGCTTCAAAGGAGCGCGTCAGGCCATCGAGGGGGTCACGCGCGACGAGGCCGAAGCGCGCTCGCTCGCCGAGCAAGTGGCACGAAAAGCCCGAGCGGGTGAGGACTGGGCCATGCTGGCGTCGCAGTACACCGATGAGCCCGGCTCGAAGGGCACGGGAGGCGATCTCGGGAGCTTCGGTCGCGGGCAGATGGTGCAGTCGTTCGAGAAGGCGGCGTTTGCGCTGCAGGTGGGAGAGATCAGCGACGTGGTTGCCTCACCCTTCGGCTTTCACGTCATCCAGCGTTACGAGTGAGCTCGAGGATGTGCGCGCCGTATTGTTCGATTCGCGCGTTGCCCATGCCCCACACACGCGACAGCTCGGCCTCGTTCGCGGGGCGCAGCTCGCAGATCTCGCTCAAGGTGCGGTTCTGAAATACCTGATAGGGCTTCACGCGACGCCGCTTGGCCTCCTGCCTGCGAAACGACTTCAGCTTCAGCTCGAGCCCGCTCGCCTTGGGCTTTGACGCCGGCTGTGCTCGCTTCGGGCGCACGGGCTTGTCGGCGATCCACAGGGTTGGGTACTTCTTGCCCTTCGGAGCGAGCTTGCGCGCTTCCAGCAACCGATCGATGCCCGCGAAGATGGCCTCCTCGGGCAGGGTGGAGAGGGCGCCGAAGGCAGGGTTTGTGCACAGCCCCTTCTGCTTCACGTCCTTGGCGC
>CAYNOM010000535.1:0-4974 GCA_964398415.1 uncultured Polyangiales bacterium
CAGGATGGGTCGTGAACTTGCCTTCTCCGTACATGTCGATGGCCATGCCAACGTAACCCATCTCGGCGAGCTGACGGGCTCGCGAGCGCGCGTAGTCGTTGAGCCCCCACCACTCGTGTACCACCAGCACCACCGGGCGCTTCTCGGCCGCCTTGGGATAGGCGATGAAGCCCTTCATTCGAGTCGCACCGGCGTGATACTCGACTTCGCGCGTCGTCACCGATGCCTCGGGCACCGCGTTGGTCGTCGTGGGCTCGTTGACCCCTCCGTGCGCGCAGCCCATCCACATCACACACGCGAAGATAGAGGCCTTCGTCACGCGAAGCTTGAGCATGCAATCCCCTCCCTGATTGGGTGCGGCCACCTCCGACCGCGCTAGACCTTAACCCTCGACCCAGATGCCGTGAAAAGCCGCCGGGATGTGGTGATCGAGGTGTGCCCTGAGGATCGGCCCGTCTGCGAGGTGCTGCGTGTCGAGCACGGCGAAGTAGCTCGTGTGGCTCTCGCCGCGGTACACGGTGGTCAGAATGAAGCCGTCGCCCTCGGGCGCGTTCTTGTCGCGTGGCACGAAGACGGGCTCGCCCATGCGTTCGTTTTCACCAAACAAGAAGCGCTGCTCCTTGCCGGTGTCGGTGTCGACGTGCACCACGCCGTCGCGCATCCCGTCGATCGTCATGGCCGTCATGGTTCGGTAGCGCATGCCGGCCCAGCGCGGGTCGATGCTGCCGAACTCCATGCCCGTGTCGCTCATGCGCTCGATGGCGACGCGCTCGCCCACGTGAGGAATGCGCACGCGTACGTATTCCCCGAGGAACGGCGGCTTGTCGATCTCTTGGATGTTGCGCTTCAAGGCCGAGCTGTCTTTGTAGCGAAACAGATCGACCACCGTGGCGTCGTCGGTCTCGAAGCCCGCGTTGAAGTGGATCTGAAAGAACGGATCGATGCGGAAGCGCCGCACGCGCGAGGGCGCGTCGATCGGCACCACGATGACCTCGGTGCCGTCCTCGGGGTGAAAGCTCAGAAAGTCTGAGGCATCACCGATGCCGAGCATGAGGGTGGCGAGCTTGAAGCGCGCCGGAGAAACCAGGAACACCAAGTGTTTCTCTGTGGCCATGAAGTCGTGCAGCATCACGGGCTTGTTCAGCTTCACGCTGCCGAGCAGGCGCGCCTGCCCACCCCAGGGCAGCTCGTAGTAGCGAAGGCCTGCGCCCGGGCCCCAGTCGGCACCGAAGTTGTAGGTTGCACGGCGGGCTATCACCTGATGCGGGTGGGCGGAGAAGGCGCCGCGCACCACGCCGCCCAAGGTGCTCTCGCCGATGGTGTTGATCTCTGCATCGAACGCCAAGGGGCCCGCGGCCTCCATCAGCGCGTAGAGCGTGTCGTTCCAGCGCATGACAGCGGTGTTGCCGGTGTTCTTGCCCTTACCGGCGAGGGCCTGCTTGAGCCGCGTGAGCGCTGGCGCCGCCGACTGGTACAGGGGCCTTTTCGCGATCTCTTCTTCGACGTACCCGCGATTTCGCAGCATTCGCACCGCGCCCGTGACCTCCCCGCTGCGGATGCGCAGGGCCGAGATCGCGCCGTCGCCCTCGAACATGTGCAGGTAGGGTCGACCGAAGCGACCACTCGTCGCGGGGCCCGCCCGGTACAGCGTGCCGGAAAGCCCTTCGGGGACCGTGCCTTCCAAGCGCAGGGGCACAAAGCCGTGCTCTTGGGTGAGGTCTGCGTAGTAGCGGGCACGCCACGAGGGAGCGCCTGCGTTGTTGGCTGGATGGACCGACTGGGCCCGCTTGAAGGGTAGGGGAAGCGACATCTCCATATTGCAGGGCACCATACCTCGAAGCCCCTTGCAGGTGCGGCCACAACCCTTGCCCAAGCAGCCGCTCTTGCCCTCAACGCAACAGATGTCGCTCGGCGATCGGGTGCATCGAGTCCCTGTCGCGCTGCACGCGCGTATGGCGAATGTCGTGCACGAGCTGCACCGCGGGTCGTGCCTCGTCGAGCCCATAGCCCGTGCCGGCGAGGATCTTGCGATAGGTCTCGGTGTGCAGATCCGTAAAGCCGTCGCTGAACTCGAGCTCCTCGCCGTCGATGCGAATGGAGCGATAGGTGCGCTGTCCACGCGCCCTCACGTCCTGGGGCAGCGTGCGCTCGTCGATGGAGAGAAACCAACGCACGCGCGCGTGGGCGAGCTCGAGGTAGCCGGCGGCCGTGTCGGGCGTCGACAGGTGCAGGGCGTTGAGGCGCGGCGGGCCGTACACCCACTGCAGCATGTCGAAGGAGTGCACGCCGCTGTTGGTGGCGATACCGCCCGACTTCGACTCATCGCCCTTCCACGACACGTGGTACCAGCGCCCGCGGCTCGTGATGTAGGCGAGCTCCACGTCGAGCTTGAGGTTTGGGTCGCTGGCGGTACGCGCCGCGACGCGCTCCCTGAGCTCGCGGATGGCCGGATGCAGGCGTAGCTGCAGCACGTTGAACACACGCTTGCCCGTCTCGCGCTCGAGCTCGGCCAGGGCGTCGATGTTCCACGGGTTGAGCACGAGGGGTTTTTCGCAGATCACGTCGGCGCCGTTGCGCAGGCCGAAGCGGATGTGCGAGTCGTGCAGGTAGTTGGGCGAGCACACGGTCACGTACGAAACCGGCGTGCCCTTTCTACGCAGCTTGTCGACGTGGCGATCGAAGCGCTCGAACTCCACGAAGAAGTGCGCCTCCGGGAAATGCTGGTCGAGCACGCCCACGTTGTCGTTGGGATCGAGTGCCGCCACCAGCCGGTTGCCCGTTTCGGCAATCGCGCGCATGTGGCGTGGTGCCACGAAGCCTGCCGCGCCAATCAGCGCAAAGTCCGCCATCCGTCCTCCGGCGCCCATGGTAGCGCAGGCGCTGCCCGTGCGTAACGAGCGGCGCGCAACCTTCCCTTCGCGGCTCAGTGGCGCGTCAGAAGCGGCCGGTGAGCGCTGGCGTGAAGACGCGCCTGCCCGCTGCGTCCTCGGTGGCGCCCAGGGCCAGCTGATAGGAGCGCTCGCCTTCGCCCGTGTAGCGATGACGTGGGCTCGTGGTGATGCGTCGCCCTTCGATGAGGCCGACCACGAGACCCACGCCCGTGCCCACGAGCGTACCGATCGCCGCGCCGAACAGGATGTGCTCGGGCTCGCCGCTCTTGATCAACACGAGGGCCCCGGTGATCGCGCCTGCCGCAGCGCCGAAGCCCGCGCCGTAGACCATGTCGCGCAGGGTGATGTTGCCCATGCCGGGTTGATCGTCGGCGAGGTCGACGAAGCCCAGGGTGAGGCCCAGGCCGGAGCCAGCCAGCGCGCCGATGCCGACGCCGTAGGTGAGGGGCTTCCAGTCGTCGCCTTCGAAGCCGTCGTGGCGGGCGACGAGATAGCCGCCGCTCACGCCCACGAGCCCGCCGAGCACGAGCCCCCGAAAGGCGTAGGTGAAGACGCTCGGGGCGTAGTCGGGGTTTGGCCCGTAGTAACCCGCTGCGTGTGCGGGAGAAGACCAGGACAGGCTGCCTACGATGAGGCCCGTGAACACGAGCAACGAGAAGATTCGCTTCATGGGTGCTCCTTGAGTGTGGGCCGTGGTGCGCGCCCCTGCCTCGGTTTCGCGCTATATCGACCCCGGTGCAACCCTAGGCGGAGCGGATCACCCCGATGCAACCCAAGTCCGAGAACATCACCTGGCATGGCGGACACGTCGAGCGCGCAGACCGCGAGCGCCTCTACGGCCATCGCGGGGCGACGCTGTGGTTCACGGGTCTGTCGGGCTCGGGCAAGAGCACCGTGGCGAGGCAGCTCGAGGCCATGCTCGTGGCGCGGCGGGCGGTCGTCTACACCCTCGACGGCGACAATGTACGCCACGGCCTGTGCAGCGATCTCGGGTTCAGTCCCAGCGACAGGGTCGAGAACATCCGACGCATCGGCGAGGTGTGTAAGCTCTTCACCGACGCCGCGGTGCTCACCCTCGCGGCCTTCGTCTCACCCTACCGGGCCGATCGCGAGCGCGTTCGCGGGCTGATGCGCGCGGGCGACTTCATCGAGATCCACGTCGCTGCTGACTTGAGCGTGTGTGAGGCGCGCGATCCGAAGGGCCTCTACAAGAAGGCGCGCGCGGGCGAGATCCACGACTTCACGGGCATCAGTGCCCCCTACGAGGCGCCCGAGTCGGCCGAGATCACGCTGCGTACCGATCAGCACAGCGTCGAGGAATCGGCCGCTCGAGTGCTCGCCTATTTGGAGCAGCACGGTTACCTGACGCCAGCTGGCATCTGATTTTGCTTCGGCCGGTGCAGTGCGTACCTCTCGGGCATGACCCAGTCCAAGGTCGAAGCTGACCTCGAGGCCGACGTCGAGCTCGACGCGGCCAGGGCGCACATGATCGAAGCGCACCTGCGGGCGCGCGACATCGTCGATCCGCGCGTGCTCGAGGCCATGGCGCGCGTGCCGAGAGAGCGCTTCGTACCGCCCGCCCTGCGTGACCTCGCCTACGCGGACGGTGCCCTGCCCATCGGGCACGGACAGACGATCAGCCAGCCCTACATCGTGGCGCTCATGACCCAGCTGTGTGCGCCCGGCCCTGGACGGCGCGTGCTCGAGATCGGCACAGGCTGCGGGTACCAAACGGCGGTGCTCGCGTTCACCGGGGCCGAGGTCTACACGATCGAGATCGTCGAGGCGCTCGCGCGCGAGGCACAGCAGACGCTCACGGCGCTCGGGCTCGCCGCGCACTATCGCGTGGGCGATGGGCACCACGGTTGGCCGGAGGAGGCACCGTTCGATGCGATCTTGGTCACCGCGGCCCCGCGCCACATCCCGCGCCTCCTGCTCGAGCAGCTGGCGCCCGAAGGTCGACTCGTCCTGCCGGTTGGCGACGAAGAGCAGGACTTGGTGCTCGTGCAGCGCACTGCGCACGGACCCCGGGTCGAGCGCATCACCGGGGTGCGCTTCGTTCCCATGACGGGAGGTGAGGGCG
>CAYNOM010000536.1:0-4973 GCA_964398415.1 uncultured Polyangiales bacterium
CGCGCCGAGCTCGCCTTCGTGGAGGGCAAGACGCTCGTGTTGCCGCTGCACCTCTCCTGCACTTCTTCGCGCCTGCCCCGTCTCGGTCACGGATAGGTCGGCAAATGTAGGTTGGTGAGCCCAGATCAGAACAGGTCGGCCACGATGCCGTCGAGCATCAGCCAGCGCTCGACGGGCACCACCATGCGTGCGTCACTCACGCGCAGCTCTCCACGTTGTGCGCGCCGCGCCATGGCCCGCTCGCGTCCCGCGCGTGGGTCGAGGCCCGTGCGCGCAGTGAGGCGCGCGAGGTCTACCCCTTCGGTGGTGCGTAGACCGAGCATCAGGGCTTCGCGGATCACGTCCTCGGGGGTGAGCTGCTCGGAGAAGACCTCGACCTCGGGGCCACGCGCACGCTGCATGTAGCGCGCGGCATCGGGATGGTTTCGATAGCGCCGGCCGCCCGTGCCCTCGTGCAGACAACCGACCGCGGCTGCGCCGAGACCCAGATAGGCGCCACCGCGCCAGTAGTGCAGGTTGTGTCGGCTCTCCTCGCCCGGCTGGGCGTAGTTCGAGACCTCGTAGTGCGCGAGGCCAGCCGCCGCGAACAAACGATGGTTGCCCTCGAACATCTCGGCATAGCGCTCGTCTGGAGCGGCCCTGAGCAGGCCCTTGCGCGACAGCTCGCCGAAGCGTGTGGCGGGCTCGATGGTCAGCGCATAGGCCGACACATGCCTGAGCCCGAGGTCGAGCAGCGCGCGCACGTGGGCGTAGAACTGCTCGGCCGTCTGCTCGGGTAGCCCGAACATCAGATCGGCGCTCACGCGCTCGAAGCTCGAGAGGGCAGCGCGCACGGCTGCGAGCGCACCCTGTCGATCGTGAAGGCGCCCGAGAAACGCAAGCTCTCCATCGTCGAGTGACTGCACACCCACCGACAGGCGGTTCACGCCCGCTGCGCGCAGTGCGTGCGCGTGCGCTTCGTCGAGGGAGCTCGGATTGCACTCGACGCTGATCTCCACCTCAGGCACGTGCGCTGCGAACGCGCCTCGAATCCCAGCGACCACGCGACCGAGCTGATCAGGGGCCCACAGGGACGGCGTGCCACCACCGAAGAAAATCGAGAACAGGCGTGCTGAGCCGAGCAGGGGTGCGCGCTGCTCGAGCTCGCGCAGCACCGCATCCGCGTAGGCGACGTGGGGCACGTCCTCACGCGTGAGCGGCGAGGTGGCGAAGTCGCAGTAGGGGCACTTGCGCAGGCACCACGGAAAATGGACGTATACCGATAGGTCCGACATGGGCTGAAAGCCTGCATCCTGCACCTTGGCGCGCGTCGTGCAAGGTCATGCCTGCGGTCATGCTGGCAACCTGGGTTGCGGCAGCGGCGGTGGGATAGCAGACTGACCCTGATGTCCTCTGCAGCAGATCGAGTCATCCGCGCCCTCACCGATGAGGGGTCTTTTCGTGTGCTCACGGCGCGTACGACCGACACCTGCCGCGAGGCCGTGGCGCGGCAATCCGCCACCGGGGCGGTCGCCCGCCACTTTGCAGACCTCGTCACCGGCACCGTGCTCGTGCGCGAGACCATGGCGCCTCAGCTGCGCGTGCAGGGCATCCTGCGCGGCGCTGGCGGCGGCTGCACCCTCGTCGGCGATTCGTTTCCCGACGGGGGCACACGCGGTCTCGTCAGCCTCAAGAAGGGCCACACGGGCCTCGAGCTCGGCGACGATGCGGTGCTGCAGTTCATGCGCAGCCTGCCGAACGGCGAGGTCCATCGCGGCGTGGTGCGCGTGCCCGAGGGTGGCAGCGTGTCGGGCGCGCTCATGGGCTACATGCAGGAATCGGAGCAGATCTTCACGGTGATGGCCTGTGCGACCGTCTTCGATGCCGAAGGTCGGGTGCGTTCCGCGGGCGGCTACGTGGTGCAGCTTCTGCCAGGGGCGGCGCCGGATATGCTCGCCATCATGACGGAGCGTCTCGCCGCCGACTTCGAGGACATCACGCGCTTCGTCGGCGCAGAGTCCTACGACCCCGATCTGCTCCTCGAGGAGATCCTCCATCAGGTGCCTTTCGCGCGGGTGGAGACGCGAGACGTGCGCTTTCACTGCCCGTGCAGTCACGCGTCGGTGCTGGCGAGCCTCGCCACGCTCAGTCCGAGCGACATCCAGGAGTTCATCGACGACGGCGAAGTGCTCGACATCGCCTGTGACTACTGCACCGCGGCGTACCAGGTGGCCCCGGATCAACTCATCGGGCTCGTCACACAGAGCTGAGCATGGCATTTCGAGCGCTTGGTTTTCTCGCAGCGGGCGTGGTGCTGGGGTTTGTGCTGGGTGGCCTCGCACCCCAGGCCAAGCTCTCGGAGATCGAGGCCGAGCGCGATGCCCTTGCACAGCGTCTCGAACGGGTAGAGCGTCCGAATCCCCTGCGCGAGCTGATCCCCGCATTCGGCGAGCGCATCAACACGGCGCGAAAGCAGGAGGCGAGCGGCAAGGTGGCGACGGCGGCGGCACGTCCGGACGACGAAGCGACACTGAACGAAGGCGCCCGCGCGTCGGCTGGTGGTGGTGTCGACGTGGTGCGCGCGACCGACGACGGGCGTCGCGGCGTGGCCGCTCGGCCTTTCTTCAAGGACGACGAGGCACGCGAGGGCGCACCGCCTAGAGCACCCGACGCGCGCGAGAGCGCCCCGACAGGCCGAGGTCGCGGCTTCGAGCCCTTCACGCTTTCACGCTTCGACGAGGTGGCGACGGCGCAGGCCCTGCGTGCGGCGGCGTCGCGGGCAGCGCTGATCGAGCAGGCAGGTCTGTCCAAGGAGGAGGTTGTCGCCGTCGATCGCACGGTCGACAAGATGAACAACCAGCTCGCGGGCTATGGAGAGGAGATCCTCGCCCAGGTGTCTGCCGAGGAGCCGCCCACGGCCTCGCAGGCATTGGGCCTAGGCCACGACACCACAGGCATCATGTACGAGGCCCAAAGGGAGCTCGAGACCATTCTCGGCGAGCGCGCAGAGAGCGTGGAGCCTGAAGCCATGCAGGTGTGGAACCACGTCGACGTGAAGCGTCTGCGTCCCGCCGCCGAGAAGCTTCTGCCGAAGGTGGAGGACGAAAACCCTGCTGCAGTGCCATCGGCTGCAGGTGACGAGGAGCCGGCCGAGTGAGCGCGCTGCGCGACGCGTGGATCGTGGCCAGCCACGAGTGGCTCGAGGCCGTGCGCGCCCGGCGCGTGCTCGTGCTCGCCCTGCTTTACGTGGGCGGTGCGGCGGCAGGCTCGATCCTGTTCATCGAGCTGCTGGCCAGCATCGAGGCCCAGCTCGCCAAGACCTTGCTCGTGGCCGATCCCACGAAGCCGGGCGCGATGACGCAGGCGCTTCTGCAGAGTGAACAGTTTCGGGGCGTGCTCAATCGCTTGATCCGCGATCCCGAGCTCACCGAACGCCTCGTCACGCTGCCACCTCTCGCGACCTTCTACGGCTGGCTCGCGCTGTCGTTTCTGCCGGTGCTCGTGATGCTCACGTCGGTCGAGTCGATCACGCAGGAGCTGTCGAGCGGCGCCGCCCGCTTCTCACTGTTGCGCACCGAGCGCTTGAGCTGGGCCGTCGGCAAGTTGTTCGGACAGAGCGCGCTGATGTTGCTGAGCCTCGTGCTCGGGGGCCTTGCGTCGCTCGCGGTCGGCATGTTCCGCATGCACGGCATCGACCCCGTCGAGACGGCGACGTGGATGGTGCTCCTGTCCCTGCGCGCGGGCGTCTACGGCTTTGCCTACGTGGGCATCGCGCTCGGCCTCTCACAGCTCACGAAATCGGTCCCCGTGGCGCGCGCGCTCGGCCTCGGTGCCTTGGCGGTGCTCGCCATTGTACGCGAGCTGCTCCGCAGCGACTTCGTCGCAGAGCAGGCACCGGTCGTGGCAGGTGTCTTCGCGTGGCTTTTGCCGCGCAATCATCAGCTCGAGCTGTGGCGGCCCGAGCTCGTATCGCGTTTGCCGGCCATGGTGATGCTGCTCGCGCTCGGCGTGAGCTACTTTGCCCTCGGCTATCTCTACCGACGGCGGAAGGACGCCTGATGGTTTCTGCCGCGCTCCAGCTGACCTCCGTGACCAAGCGCTACAGGAAGCGCGTGGCGCTCGACGGGCTCAGCTTCAGCGTCCCGCGTGGCAGCGTGACGGGGCTCATCGGTCCCAACGGCGCCGGCAAGACCACCTGCTTCGGTGTGATCGGCGGGCTTCTGCGCGCGGACGCGGGCCAGATCGACGTGCTCGGACAGGGGCCCTTCGAGCCGAGTCGGCAGCGCGGTCTACTTGGCCTTTTGCCGCAGGATTCGGAGCTTGCGGGCCACGGGCGCGTGGGCGCGCAGCTCACCTACCTCGCGCGCCTGCAGGGGCTCTCGGCGCACGAGGCTGCGCGCGATGCCGATCGGGTGCTCGAGCTCGTGTCGCTGTCCGATCGCAGGGCCGCGCGCATCGCCGAGCTCTCCCACGGTATGCGGCGCAGGGTGAGCGTCGCTCAGGCCCTCTTGGGCGTGCCCCAGCTCGTGCTACTCGACGAGCCCACGAGTGGCCTCGATCCGCACCTCGTCAAGCACATGCGTGACGTGATCGTCGAAGAGAACCGGCGCCGAGGCACCACGTTCGTGGTCAGCTCCCACGTGCTCGCCGATCTCGAAGCCATCTGCGATCACGTGGTGTTCGTCGAGGATGGACGCACCATCGGCAGCGGGCCCATCGCACAGATCACGGGCAGGGGGCAAAGTGTGCGCATTCGCGTGGAGCGCATGCCGAGCGTGCCGGCGCTGGCCCGCACGCTCGACGCGCTCGAGATCGACGTGCAGGGCGACACCCTCGTGGTGCGCGTGCCCCAGGGCACCGACGTCGCTCGCACCATCGCTCGTGTGCTGCCCGCGCTGATCGCGCTCGACGCGGGCGTGCTCGAGGTTCGTGCCGGCGACAGCCTCGAGCGCACCTACCTCGCGCAGCGACAGGCTTCACGTCGCGAAGGCTAG
>CAYNOM010000537.1:0-4960 GCA_964398415.1 uncultured Polyangiales bacterium
CAGGGAGACCGTCGAGAGGTTTGTGGCCGCGCGCAGCTCTCCCGTCCCCGTGTAGCCCGTGATCAGGCGCACGGCGCTGCCGGTGAGCGGCTTGGGCAGGGTGATCGTGTCTTGATTCGTCACGATCAGGTCCATGAACGTGTCGTTGCCGCCCGAGTCCTTGAAGCTCTCGAGGTTGGGCTTGCCGGCGAAGAGCGCCAGCGACTTCCAGTAGCTCTCCTGGAGGGCCTGGAAGAACAGGGTCATGTCCTGCGCGATGTTGAACTTGAACATCACGTCGGGCGCAAAGTCGGTGCTGTCGTTGCCGCCCTGGTTCGAGAACGCGGCGTGATCAAAGCAGCCAAGCGCCTCGCGCGGGAACTGCCCGCTCAGCGAGCTCAGCTCGCCTGTCAGCGTCGCGTAGATGCCCTTGGGCAGGGTGCCAACATCGACGGCCGTGGTATCGCCAGCCCCAGCGCCGAGGCCCGTCATGTCGAGAGTGTAAGACGACGGCACCGTGCCGTTGGCACCCTCGCGGATGATGCCGAGGACGTTGTCGAAGCGCGTGCCCTCGGTGGAGACGCGGTAGGTGCCGCTCGCGCCCACCGTGAAGCGGTAGACCGCGTCGGCGCCGGTGGCCGACGTCAGGCCTGTGCAAGCCAGGATGCTCGCGTCGACGTTGGCGAGCATGCCGCGGGTGTCGCCCGTGAAGGTGAGAAAGTCGTTGTCGACGCTGCCCACCGCGCTGCCGCCAATCAGGTGACCGCCGATGTCGTAGGCCGTCAGATACGTCTCGTTGACCGGTGCGATGAGCTGGTAGTGCGGCTCGGTGCCCGTCTGCACCATGCCACTGAAGGTGGTGCCGTAGCTGTAGTTGGTGCCGCTCGCGGGCGTGGGCCCGTTGTGCATGGGCGTGGCGGCGAACATCACGACGATTGGCACGGCCGTGCTGCGAAAGCATGGATAACCAAATGTTCCGCTGGCACAGCCGAAGGTCTCTCCGTAGGTGTCGAGGGCGGCGCGCCGAGGCAGCGCAGGGCGATTGGTGCCCACGTACTGCTCGAGGCCGGTGGCCGTGAGCCACAGGCCCTGCACATGCCCATTGGGATAGGTGGGATTGGCATCGGTGACGAAACTGCTGATGGTCGCGGCCGTCGACACAGGTGCCGTACCGATGTCGGCGCGGTTCTCGTACAGAAACTCGTCGCTGTCCCCGAAGGTGGCGAAGGGCACCTCGCGCACGAAGCCCGCCCCCACCCTGCCGTCGCGCGTGAGGCACGCGATGTTGTCGGAGATGCCGGTGCCCGCCGCGAGTAGCTCGTTGTTGGGGAGCCCGTCTTGATCGGTGTCGGCGCAGTCGATGTTGGTGGTGTCGAAGTAGGGGCCGCCGCCCGTAAAGGCGCTCGCCAGGGCGTCGCGCGCCGTGCCCATGCCGTTCGTCGTCTCGAGCAGGAAGTAGACGTCGGTGGTACGCAAGTAGAAGTCGAGATCGAGGAAGGCGTCTTCGCTCTCACCGGGCGCGAGGTCCATGAAGATCGCGGTCGCGGTGGTGCCGAAGGGCTTGTTGTCGGGGTTGTTGCTGACGTCGAAGTCGTCGGGAATGCCGTCACAGTCGACATCGGGCGCGACGCCCACTTGGCATGTCGATGGAGGACCAATCACCTGCGGAGTGGCGTCGATCTGGTACTGCACGGTGATGCCGCCACCGTCGACATACTGCACGTCGCGCGACGAGCCATCGAGCGAGCCCTGGCTCGGATCGAGCGCGTCCTCCACGAGGCGACAGCTCGGGCTGCACAAGCTGCAGGGCTTGGCCCCCGCGTCGATCACCAGGGCCTGGGAAAGCCGGCCCTCCACGGGCGTCGGCACATCCACCTCGAACGACACGACGCCTTCGCAGGCTCCCCACTTGCCGTCGCGACAATAGCGCGTGCCGCTCTTACACAGCACCGTCTCCTCATCGGCGAGCGACTTGACGATGCACTCGACCGGCTCGCTGCCCGCCTCGCACTCGCACCCCTCGTTCGGCAGCATGCAGGGCGCACACCCACTGTGAACGCTCGGATCTTCGTCGTTGCAATCGTCGCCGGCAGGACAGCCGAGGCCGTAGCCATCGTTGTCGAGGTCTTCGACGCACGCGGCCGGTTCTCCCGAGCCACCGCCTGCGGCGCCTCGTGGGTCACCTGCACACGCGGCCACGAAGAGAGCCGCGAGTGCCATGCATGTTCGCCCGAGCTGCTGTTTGGTCGCCATGTCCCACCCCGGCTAGCGCGCAGATCCGCCCCCTGCAGACCGCCCCGCCCAGACACGATGATTTCGTGTCGTCTCACTTGCAGCAACTTCTGTACCGGCAGGACACACCCAGGGAGGGCTCAGAATTGCTGAATATTTGGCACCACAGGCCGGCACGAAGTCGCGCACCCGATGCGGAGCACCGCAAAAAGTTGCAGCCCCTGGCTGAGCGCGTCGGGACGCGCATGTACGGCCTCAGGGCAGACAGGTCGCCCTCGCCACACGCAACACAGGAGCGCCGCTCACGTAGTCTTGCCAGACCAGAAACAGTCGCCCATCCAAGCTTTGCAGCACGCGCACCTGCCCCCCGGCGTCGGTCGCAAAGGCCACATCGCGGGTGCCCGCCTGATTGCCCTGGGCGTCGACAAACGCAAGGCGGATGACGGGCTTGCCATCGCCCGTGCCCTCCACCACGCGATAGGCGATGGCGTAGCCGGCGGCAAAGCGCGTGATCGAGGCATCGCGCGCGTGAATCGCGGCGGTGGTGAGCCGCGCGGCTGAGCCTGTGGGCGCGCCCTTGGCGTCGAGCGCCTGGAAGCGCACCACGTGGCGGCCGCCCGCCCCCTCGGTGTAGACGACCGCGCCGCCCGTCATGTGTGCCGCGAAGTCGACGCTGCTCGAGCCGCCGATGCGGTCGGTGAGCTTGATGAGGTCACCCTGGGCTGTGCCGTCGGCGCCGATGCGTTGCATGTAGATGCCCTGGGTGTCGGCCGCGCTGCTGACCCACCCCACGAGCCCCACTCTCTCACCCGACTTCGCTCCACTGACGCTGCCCACACGCAGCGCGAGCACGCGATGCGCGAGCTGCGTATCGAAGAACACGCGACGCGAAGCCGCGCTCGTCCCCGAGTACACGAGGAGCTGGCTGAGCTTTTCCGCGGGAGCCTCGCTGGCCCACGCCACGAGACTCCCATCGCCGAGGTCGTGGGCGCTGAGCGCGGTGGAGACGCGCCCCGACTCGTCGGACAGCTTCTGCGGCAGCCCCTCTGCGTCGAGGTCCTTGGCGAAGACCTGATAGCCACCGGCCTGGTTCGACACGTAGTAAGCGAGCTTCTGGGTCGCGTTGGGCCCCCAAGCGAGCGCAGGGTCGCGCGTCACGAAGCAGGCGTCGTCGCCGGTGTTGATCACGTCCTCGGGCTCGGGGGTGGGCCCACCCGAGGGCACGCTCAGCGTGCGCAGCCCGTAGTTGTTGGTGCTATCAGGGGTGCCGCCGCAACTCGGGACGAGATAGGTGATCAGGAGATCGATGCCAGACACGGCCGCTGCAAAGCCCTGTGTCGAGGGCGAAGCGAAAGGCAGCTCGAGCAAGCCCCCACCGAGATTACAGTCGAGCTCAGAAGCCCCCGCATCCGATTGGCCCGCGTCGGCACCACCATCCGCACCCGCGTCGGCGTTTGTGCCGCTGCCATTGCCCGCGCTGTTGCCGCCAGCGTTGCTGCCGCCTCCAGCAGGCGCGCTGGCCCCCGAGTCGTCCTCGCACGCCGAGAGCGCCACGACGAGGACCACGCTCAACCCACATCGACAGAGGCTGCGTTCGATCATGCGTTCGACCCCTCGGCAAGCATCGCATCCCGCGACGTGAGACGGCAAACGCTCTCCACGTCAGACCCCGGGCGAGCAGGTGTAGAGCACACGAAAGTCGTGGAGCACCGGCGCCGCGGAGTGCGCAGGATTGGCGGTCATGTCGATCTTCAGGCGCAGGTGTGCGCGGCCGTTTCCACCGCGGAGCAGCGCCGGCTTGAGATCGATGGGGTTTCGGTTCCAAGCGCAGCGACCCGCGACGCACTCACCGTTCGTGCCGCACTGCCCATGGTTGTCGCAGCTCGGCCCCGTGGCGTGCTGACAGACGCCGGCCTGACAGAAGCCGTGCTCACACTCGGCATCGATGCCGCAGGCGCCTCCCGAGACCACCGTGGCCAGGGTTTCGAAGCGGCAGCTCTCGAGGCTCGAGGCGGCGTCGGCCGAGCACACGCTGAAGCTCACGCTCGTCTGCGCAGGGATCGACGCGCGCCAGGCGAGCCCTTGCCAGTCGGGCGTCTCGGTCCCTTCGCAAGCGGCTGCCTGCGTGTCTTGGAAGTAGCTGCCTCTCGGCTCGTAGACCGGCGCACCCGGATCGCGGATGACGTCCTCGGGAATGATGTACACGGGGATCTTGTCCACCACGTACCTGCCGTCGCCGATGAGCTCGAGGCGCATGTGGTAGCCACCATGGGGATCCTTCGGATTCGGGCGCACGTGGTTTGGCGCGGAGGGATTCGTGAAGGTCACCCTGAACTTCGGCGTGGCGCCCGGCGCGCAGCGCGTGTGGGTGTCGGGCGTTTGCGCCGCATCGCGATCGGTATCGATCGGCGGATCGCACAGGTCGCCCGGGAGATCGAGGGCCTCTACCTTCAAGCCGAAGCTCGGATTGGGATCGTCGGGATCTTCGACGAGGCGCACGCCCACGTTCATCGCGAGGCTCTCGGCAAGCTGTTGCACGGCGTCGATCACCGCGCTGCCCATGCCGCTGCCGTCACTGTTGATCGTGAACGTGAGGGGCTTGCCCGACAGGTCGATGGCAGAGGTCGCCCGCGCCATGCTCTGCATCTGTTCGAGCGCGTAGCTGTCGCTGCCGGAGCGCACCGAGATCACGCGCACGCCACGCTCTTGCAGCTTCGCGCGAACGCCCGTCGCGCCGTCCCAGCGCTTG
>CAYNOM010000538.1:0-4950 GCA_964398415.1 uncultured Polyangiales bacterium
TGCCCTTGGCATGGGCGGCCCCCAACGCGCGCGCGCACTGCAGCGCAATCGCGACGGTTCGACGCGGCGACAGCGTGCCCGTCCGCTCGAGCTCCTCGGCCAGGTCGTGGCCGTGCAAGAGCTCCATCACGAAGAAGCTCGCGCCTGTCGGTGTTTCGCCGAAATCGGAGATGTCGATGATGTGCTCGTGACCAATCCTGGAGGCGCTCTTTGCCTCCTGCCTGAAGCGCTCGACCACGTCGGGACGGCTCGAGAAGTCTTCGCGCAGCACCTTGAGGCCCACGCGCTTCTCGATCAGCACGTGCTCGGCTTCGTAGACGATACCCATCCCGCCTTCGCCGATCTTGCGGATGATGCGGTAGCGTCCCCCGACGGTCTGGCCGATGAGGGGATCTTGGGGCCGTGCTGCGCGTGACGGGCTGCTCTCGAGACTATCCCGGGGAGCGAGCCGAGCCCCATCGTTGGGACAGAACACTTCCCCGCCTGCGTACGCGAGGCCGCATTGCGGACAAACTGTGCTCATCTCGGCCACGTGCTGCGGCAACGTATCATCCGGCCTCGCAGGGGGTCAACGCGACGCCGGCGCGGCGCATGGGGGCACCGCCGTTGCTGTGTTCGTTCCCCCTTGCTAGCGTCGCGCGGTGACGGCTCGCATTCGGATCCTCGACGACGCCTTGGCTGATCAGATCGCTGCGGGAGAGGTGGTCGAACGACCGGCGAGCGTGGTCAAAGAGCTCGTCGAAAACGCCCTCGACTGCGGCGCGCGCGCGCTCACGATCGACACTCAGAACGGCGGAATCGATCTCATCCGTGTGACCGACGATGGCTCGGGCATGCCGCGCGAGGATGCCGCGCTCTCCGTGCGGCGGCACGCGACGAGCAAGATCCGCACACAAGACGACCTGATCGCGATTCGCACGCTTGGCTTTCGCGGCGAAGCCTTGCCTTCGATCGCCTCGGTGTCGCGCTTTCGTCTGGTGACCCGTCCGCGGGGCGAGGTCGAGGGCACCGAGGTTTGCATCGACGGCGGTAGCGAGCCTCGGCTCGCGCCTGCAGGCTGCGCGGTCGGCACGACGGTCGAGGTGCGCGACCTTTTCTACAACGTCCCTGCGCGCAAGAAGTTCTTGAAGAGCACCGCGACGGAGAGCGCTCAAATCGGCGAGGTTTGCCTGCGTGCGGCGCTCATCGATCCGGGGCTCAAGCTGACGCTCTTGCGCGACGCAAAGCGCAGCCGCGAGTACTTGCCCGCTGCCGACTGGGCCGAGCGCGCGGGCATGCTCCTCGGTCAAAAGCGCGTGCGCATCGAGGGCGACTTTCGCGGCGTGGCGGTGCGCGCCGTGCTCGGTGCGCCCGAAGACGCACGCTCGGGCGCCACGGGCCTGCACATCCTCGTCAACGGGCGACCGGTGCGCGAGCGCAACCTGGCCCGCAGCGTGGCCTTTGCCTATGGCAGCGTGCTGCCTCCGGGCCGCTATCCCCAGGGCGTCGTGTACCTCGATGTCGATCCCGGGGAAGTCGACGTCAACGTGCACCCGCAGAAGGCCGAGGTGCGCTTCGAGCGAGGACGCGAGGTGCTCGATGCGCTCACGCGGGTGCTGGCCCAAGGCCTCGGTACGTCGGCCTGGCGTGGCCCCGCGGCGCGCGGCCCTGGCTACTGGAACGAGCGCCTCCCCGCAGGCCCGCTCAGCGGCACAGCGCCCGCGCTCGACCCCGCTTTGGCCCACGAAAACCCGGGGCCCGACCCCTGGGGCCTCGCCTCCGCCCCGGCCGCACCGGTAGCCGTCGTGGCCGAGCCGGGGCCGGCACAGGCGCCCATGCCCGACAGGTCGACCCCTGCCCTGCCCCACGTGCTGCCCAGCACCCCGCTGCCGGGCCCGACCCCATCCTCCGTACGGCCGAGCGCACCGTTCGTCTCGCCCTACCGCGCCCTCGCCCAGTCGAAGCGCCTGTTCATCCTCGCCGAGACCGAGCGCGGGCTGTGCGTGGTCGATCAGCACGCGGCCGACGAACGCATCAAATACGACCGCTTGCGTAAACAGCTCGCGGCCCGCGAGATCGTGCAGCAGCGCCTGCTCATCCCCGAGCGCGTCGACATCAGCGAGCGCGAGGCGGCCCTCGTCGAGTCGCACGCGGGCGACATCGCGCGCGCGGGCATCGACGCGAGCCTGATCGGCCCGAGCACCGTCGCCGTGCACGCCGTCCCCGCCTTGTTGAAGCGCGCCGCCCCCGAGCGTCTGCTGCGCGATTTGCTCGACGAGCTGTCGCGCGCAGGCAACCGCGGCTTCGGCGATGCGCTCGACATGGCCCTGGCGACCATGGCCTGCCACGGCGCCATCCGCGCCGGTGATCCGCTCTCGTTGCCCGAGTGCCAGGCGCTGCTCGACGGCATCGCGCAGATCGACGAGTTTGGCGGGCATTGTCCGCACGGACGTCCGATCGTGTTCGAGATGGGCTACGACGAGCTTGCACGCAAGGTGGGACGATGAGCGCGGCCCGTGCGACCGACGCTGCAACGAAGCCATCGCTGCTCGTGATCACTGGCCCCACCGCAAGCGGCAAGACCGCCCTCGCGCTGGCCCTCGCGCGACAGCTCGACGGCGAGCTCATCGGCGCAGACAGTGTGCAGGTGTACCGCGGCATGGACATCGGCAGCGGCAAGCCCACACAGGCGGAGCTCCTCGGCATCGCGCACCACCTGATCGATATCCGCGATCCCGATCAACCGCTCGATGCGGTGGGATTCGCAGCGCTCGCCGATGCCGCCATCGCCTCGGTCGCAAGCCGTCACAAGCTGCCGATCGTGGTCGGCGGCTCGGGTCTGTGGCTGCGCGCCTTGTTGCGCGGGCTCGTCGAGCTGCCGAGCGTCGATCCGGCCCTGCGCGAGCGGCTCACTCAAGAAGCCGAGGCCCATGGCACAGCGGCCCTCCACGCACGCTTGAAGGCCGTCGATGAGATCGCCGCAAGAGAGATTCATCCCCACGATCGCGTACGGGTCGTGCGCGCGCTCGAGGTATTCGAGCAGACGGGACGTCCCGTGGGCGAGCTACGCAGGCAGCATGCCCTCGGCGCGCCACGCTATCGCGCCCTGCGCATGGTGATCGATCCCGGCCCCGACGCGCTGACCGCACGCATCCGTGAGCGCACGCGAACGATGCTGGAGATGGGGTTCGTCGCGGAAACCGAAGCGCTCGTCGCGCGCTACGGTCCGGAGCTACGCGCCCTCGGCTCGGTCGGCTATCGCGAGGTGGTCGCGCATCTGCAAGGTCGTATCCCGCTCGAGCAGCTCGAGGAGAGCATCGTACGCGCCACGCGCATTTACGCCCGACGCCAGCGCACTTGGCTCAACAACGAGCCCGGGGAGATCGTGCGCACACACGCTGAAGACGTGCTGAGCGATGCGGGCCTTCGGGGTCTTCGAGCTTGGCTCGCTGATTCTTGACCCCCCAAGCGGCGACGGCTCAAATGGCGAGAGTGCTCGAAGAACGCGCAGGTTCGCAAGCCGACGCAACGAGGCGGCTCAAGGGCCGCATCTCGCTCGCGGTAAAGCTCGCGATCACGCTCTTCGCGTTCGTGTTCATCTTCTCCCGACAGCCGCTCGCCGAGCTGTGGGCCGCCGTACGCTCGATTTCGCTGGTCGCGATCCTCGCCTCGGTGGCGCTGCAGCTGCTGGCGCTGCTGATCGGCACGATTCGCTGGCGCATGCTCATGGTCGCCTACGGCGCGTCGGCCATCCCGTCCTTTGCGCAGCTGTTCAAGGTGTACTTCGTCGGCTTCTTCTATAACATCTACCTGCCTGGCGCGGTGGGCGGAGACCTCTTGCGCGGCATCGTGACGCGACGCGCCTTCGGTGACGCGGGTACGACGAGCGCCATGGCCGTCGTGCTGGTCGAGCGCGCCCTGGG
Organism: uncultured Polyangiales bacterium; assembly: GCA_964398415.1. Lineage (GTDB taxonomy): Bacteria > Myxococcota_A > Polyangia > Polyangiales > DASUME01 > DASUME01. Next base: position 3,903 of record CAYNOM010000538.1, read on the forward strand.
TCTTGCGGGCATGCTGGCGCTCACCGCGCTTTCCGTGGCCCTCTTCGCTGGCGACCGCTTCGAGAATCTGGTGCCCTACAGCGTGCTCGGCATCGTGGGCATCGGGGTCGCGGTGATAAGCCTCGCCCTCGGTCGTCGTCTCGCGCGCTTCGTGCCCGATCCGGCGCGGCGCATCCTCGGCTCCTTGCCCACGCTGGCGGGCTACTCGAGCTTCGCGGGCGCAAGCTTGCTCTCGCTCGGCACCCACGCCGTGGTCGCGTTGATAGGTCACCTGCTCGTGTCGTCGATGCGGCCCGAGACGCCGCTGTCGACCTCCTTCGTGGCGATGCCGCTCGCCGCGGCAGCAGGCTTCTTCCCGGGAACGGTCGCAGGTGCAGGCGCACGCGACCTTGCGATCATCGCGCTCTACGAAACCCTCGGCGTGCCGCGCGCAGTCGGCGCAGCCACGGCCCTCGCCATGTTGTTCAGCTTGCTGCTCGCCGCTGGCATGGGTGGCATCGTCCAGTTGCTCGCACCGCTCGACACGGGCGAAGGCACCGTCCAACCCCCTGCGGACTGAAGAGCTGCGCCCGTTCTGCGAACACCCGCGAGAGTGAGGGAGATCGCAGAAGCGAGTTTGGCAGGACGCTTCACTCGCGAGAGTACCGCTGAGTACACGTAAGGTTGCTCGCACGCTCGCGGGCCATCGGTCGCTTTCGACACGGCGAGCAGGTACGCCCGCAGACTACCCGATTGTGCGGCCCGGAATGGACGGGTAAGGTCACACCACGTTGCTATCCCCCGGCGACAAGTTGAAGGACTACGACGTGATCGCCCCCCTGACGGAGGGCGGCATGGCGACGCTCATGCTCGCGCGACGGCGCGGTGTGGGCGGATTCAGCAGGCTCGTCGCGCTCAAGCTGGTGCACTCGCACCTCACGCAAGACAGCGCGATGATCAAGCTCTTCCTCGACGAGGCCCGCATCTCGGCCCACGTCGTCCACCCCCACGTGGTGCACGTCGAGGAGGTAGGCGTGGAAGGCGGCAACTACTTCATCGCCATGGAGTA
>CAYNOM010000539.1:0-4945 GCA_964398415.1 uncultured Polyangiales bacterium
GACGTACGTGCGTGAGCTCGTCGCCCACGTAGAGCGAGAGGCCGTCGGTCGGCTCGAGGTGGATTTCGCTGATCGGCAGACGGCGCCAGAGGCCCGCGCCGCGATATTCGTTGAGCAACGTGACCGCCTGCAAAAGCACCCTGCTGCGGAATTCCGAATCGCTCCCGAAGCGCTCCCGATCGACGCCCGTGATCACCGGCAGGTCGATCGGATCTTCGCCCTCGAGGCGCTTGAAGACGTGGCCCTCCTCGCTGACGAGGTAGATCGAGCTCGCATCCTCGCAGCCCGGCGTGGCCACCTCGGAAGAGCAGCTCTCGACCACGAGCAGCGCCGCCGCCGCGCGCTCGCGCACGTCGAGCGAGAAGCTGCTCGGCAGGCGCCGCGTGACGTGGGCCGAGGCGATCCACGGGTGCTTGAGCAGGCGCGCCCGCACCTCCTCAGGACTGCGCAGAAAGACGTTGTCGCCCGCGTCGATACCCGCCGCCTCGAGCAGCTCCTCGCGCTCCATGCGCTCGAGCCCGCGCACGTCGACTTTGTCGATGGCGAAGGCCTTCGATGTCGTCAGGTGGTGCTGCATCAGCCGGCCGAGACCGACGGAGCCCGCGAGCGCCGCGCAAACACCGAGCACCCGCAAGAGAACGAGCCCCGGCCCCCTGAGGCGCGTGCCGAGGCGCGAGAGGCGGTAGCCGAGGGCGCGGCCGCGATCGCGCAAGCCGACCTTCGGGATCTCGGGCTGCGTCGCGGGCTTCGATGAGGGTCGCGATACGCGCACGTTGCGCGGGCTCGAGGCCTTTGGCACCGTGCCGCTGTGCTCGCGCAGCGCACGCGGCTCGCGCAGCGCACGCGGCCCGCGCAGGCTCGCCTTGTCGCGAACCCCGCTCACCTCTCGCGCGGCCTTCTTCGCTCGAACTTCACGCGCCACGTTCGCTCGGCTCTCCCTTCGAGAGACGATGGTAAAGCGCAGGGCCCACTCGCGTGATGTTTCCGGCACCCATGGTCAAAACGACGTCCCCGGGCCTGACACGTCCGGCGAGCGCCTCGACGAGGTCGTCGACGCTGGACACGAGGGTCACGTCGCGATGGCCGTGGGCGCGAATGGCCTGGGCCAGACTCGCGCTGTCGGCCCCTTCGATGGGCTCCTCACCCGCGGCGTAGACGTCGGTCAGAAACAGCACATCCGCGCGATTGAAGGCGCGCGTGAGCTCATCGAAACAATGCAGGGTCCGGGTGTAGCGGTGTGGCTGAAAGGCGACGACGATGCGAAGGCCGTAGGCACGCTGCGCGGCTTCGAGCGTCGCCTGGACCTCGGCCGGATGATGGCCGTAGTCGTCGACGATGGTGATGCCGTTGTGCTCTCCCACGATGGTGAACCGCCGCTGCACGCCGGTGAAGCCTGAGAGCGACTGTTTGATGCTGTCGTGGGGCACTTGCAGCTCGTCGGCGACGGCGATGGTGGCGAGCGCGTTGAGCACGTTGTGAATGCCCGGCATGCGCACCTCGAAACGCCCGAGCGCCTCACCTCGGCGCAGCACGTCGAAGCTCGTCAGAAGCCCCTTCACCGCGGGATTTCGGGCCCGATAGTCGGCCTGGGCGGCGAGGCCGTAGGTGGAGATGCGCTTGTCGATACGCGGCAGGATGTCCTGCACGTGCGGATGGTCGAGGCAGGCGATGACCACCCCGTAAAAGGGCACACGGTTGGCGAAGCTCACGAAGGCGTCCTTCACACCTTCGTGGTCGCCGTAGTGATCGAGATGCTCGGCGTCGATGTTGGTGATCACGGCCAAGGTGGGCGTGAGGTGCAGAAAGGAGCCGTCCGACTCGTCGGCCTCCGCCACCAGGAGATCGCCTGCGCCACGGGCCGCGTTGGTGCCGATGGCGTTGAGCTTGCCGCCGATGACGACCGTGGGATCGAGCCCCGCCTCGCGCAGCACGGTGGCCACGAGCGATGTGGTCGTCGTCTTGCCGTGGGAGCCTGCGATGGCGATGCCGTCCTTGAGGCGCATCAGCTCCGCCAGCATCTCAGCCCGCGGGATCACGGGGATGCCGCGCTCGCGCGCCACCACGAGCTCGGGGTTGTCGCGACGCACAGCCGAGGAGAACACCACCACGTCGGCGTGAATCAGGTTTTCGCCGCGATGCCCTATCAGCACCTCGGCGCCGAGCGTGCGCAAGCGCGTGGTCGTGTCCGATTCGCGCACGTCCGAGCCGCTGACCGAAAATCCGTGGGCGAGCAGCACCTCGGCAATGCCACTCATGCCGATGCCACCGATACCGACGAAGTGAATCGACCGAACTCGTCCTCGAAACATCCGCTACTCCGCGCTGGCCACTGCCCGGGTGCCGTAATAGCGGTCGGTGTGGCTCCACGCCACGGAGCGCACCGCCCGCCGACGTCGGCTCGTGCGCCGGGGTTGCCCCGCGAGCGGCGGGTAGCTAGGCAGGCTCGAGCGGGGCTCGGGCTCGCCGGGCGTGTGCACCAAAACCTCGGGCGAGATCGCAAAGCTCTCGTCGCTCTCGTCGCTCCCGTCATCGACGTCGTCCGAGGAGGCGCAGCCGAGCCAGGCACATAGGTCGTCGACCACCGCGGCGGCCGCGTCGGGTCGGCCCATGGCGCGTGCAGCGTCGGCCATGGCGCGTCGCCTCTCGGGCACGGCCACCAAGGTGCGCACGAGCTCGCCGAGGGCTTGGGCGTCGAGGTCCGATTCGCGGATCGCCACCGCCGCACCGCGCGTCTCGAGCGCGCGCGCATTGTGAAACTGGTGGTCGTCTGCGGCGTGCGGATAGGGGATCAGAATCGAAGGCCTCCCCACTGCGCAGATCTCCGCTAGCGACGTGGCCCCCGCGCGCGCGATGACGAGGGCCGCCGAACCGTAGGCGCGAGCCATGTCGTCGATGAAGGGCGTCACCGTGGCGGGGATGCCGAGCTCCGCATAGCGCGCGCGCACCGCATCGCACATGGCATGCCCCGTCTGGTGCACGATCTCGAGGCCCTGCGTCGCGACATCCGACAGGGCGAGCGCCTGGGGCACCACCTCGTTCAAGACGCGTGCTCCTTGGGAGCCGCCGATGACGAGGATCTTGCGCGCTCGCATCTCGAAGCCCGCGGGATCCATGCGCGCCATGTGGCCGCCACTCACGAACTGACGCCGCACGGGATTGCCGACCAAGCGTACGGCACGCGCCGGAAAGTGCTGGGCCGTTTCCTCGAAGCTCAAGTAGGCGCGATCGACGAGGTGCGCGAGCAGGCGATTGGTGAGGCCCACGTGGGCGTTTTGCTCGAGCAGCGCACTCGGGATACCGAAGGCACGCGCAGCGGCCACCATGGGCCCCGCTGCGTAGCCGCCTACGCCGAGCACGAGGCTCGGACGAAACTGCCTGAGGATGCGCGCCGCTTGCACGCCCGCCTGGGGCAGCGCGAGCACGTTCTTGACGAGGCCGCTCGCCGAGCGACCCTTGAGCGGCGACACGTCGATGCACTCGAGGCGCTCGCCGAGCTGGGGCACGACGCGCGTCTCGATCCCTCGCGCAGTGCCCACGAACAGCACCTCGAGCTCGGGCTCACGACGCTTGAGCTCTTCGTAGACGGCGATGCCCGGGAACAGATGCCCCCCCGTGCCGCCTCCCGCCAGAATGACGCGCTCGATCATCTAGCCCTCCCCTTCACGCCATCCGCCCGGCATGGTCGCCGAGCGCGAGGCGGCGATTTCTCACCGCCTGCGCGACCTTCTTCCTCGAACGCTCCACCTCTCGCTCAGGCGAGCTGCGCCGCGGTCTCGACACGTTCAGAAGCATGCCGACCGCCGCGCAGTTCACGAGCAAGGATGAGCCACCAAAGCTCATAAAAGGCAATGTCAATCCTTTGGTCGGCAAGAGGCCGAGCACCACGGCGAGGTTCGTGATGGCTTGGAGGCCCACGAACATGGTCAGACCCACTCCGAGATAGGTGCCGTAATCGTCGACCGCACGCAGCGCCGCGCGCAGGCCGCGCACGACGATCACGACAAAGCCCAGAACGAGACCGACGAAGCCCACGAAGCCGAGCTCTTCGCCCACGATGGCCGCGATGAAATCGGTGTGGGCCTCCGGCAAAAACAGCAGTTTCTGTCGGCTGTCGCCGAGCCCCACCCCGTACAGACCACCGCCACCGAAGCTCATCCACGATTCGACGATCTGGTAGCCGCCGCTCATGCGGTACTTGAAGGGGTCGCTGAACGCGATGATGCGCTCCCAGCGATAGGCGGACGAGCGCACGAGCGCGTAGGCGATGGGCAACGCCACGGCCGCGCCGGCGAGCATGTAACCGATCTTCGCACCCGCCGTGAACAGGAGGACGAAGGTCAGAAGGACGAGGATCACGGAGCTGCCGAAGTCGGGCTGGGCCATACACAACACGACCAGCACACCCGCCATCAGCACGTGGGGCAAAAAGCCCACCGAGAAGGTGCGGATGCGATCGACCTTGGCCGCGAGCGAGTCGGACAGCCACAGGATCAAAGCCACCTTGGTGATCTCGGCCGGCTGAATGTTGATGGGACCCAGCTGAATCCAGCGCGACGCGCCGCCCGCGTTGCGACCGAAGCCGAACACCACCAGCAAGAGCAGGATCACGGCGACGGCGAGCACGGGCTTGGCCAGCGCGCGGTAGCGGTGGTAGTCGAAGCGCGACAGACCGAGCAGAATGGGAAGCCCCAGCGCTGCATAGATCGCCTGCCGCAACAGGAAGTGGTGGCCGTCGCCGTACAGACGCACCGCGCGCACCGAGCTTGCGCTGTACACCATGACCACGCCGAACGCGATCAGCGCGATCACGGCGCCGAACAAGAGGCCGTCCATGCCGCCCTCGGCCCGCAGGTGCGAAGGCCCGTACAGAAGGCCCCGCGCGCGCTGCCCGAGCGAACGCGGCCTCTTGGTCGCGGCGCGCGACGGATTGCGTGGCGTATTCTCG
>CAYNOM010000540.1:0-4942 GCA_964398415.1 uncultured Polyangiales bacterium
GCCACGCGCCGCGTTTCGTCCCCAGTCAGGGGCTCGCCCGTATGCTTGGACGGCCGAACGTGCAAGAGGTCGACCGCCTCGGCCCCCCCCTCGACTCGCGCGCGTGAGAAGATCTGCGCCGCAGTGATTTCGATGCGATTGGCACACAGCGCCGCCGCGATGTCGGCGAGCAGACCCGCGCGATCGTCGGTGAGCACCATGAGCTCGGTGACGTCTTGGCTCGGTCCGGGAAAGGCCGCGACGTGCACGGGCTTCTGGCCGCGATCGCGTGCGGCGCGGGCATGGGCTCGCACGACGTCGACGGGGTGGGCGAGCAAGTAGCGCTCGGGCATCTCGTTCACGAAGGCCTCGAGCTGCGCCTGTCCGGCATCGCCCACGAAGCCCACGCAGGCCTTCTTGCGCACGTCGTCGGCGCGCTGCTCGCGGTCGTCTCCGCGGCCCTCGAGCGCGCGCGCGACTGCGACGTAGAGGTCTTCGAGCATGCGCGCCTTCCACTCGGTCATGGCGTTGGGATTCGTCGTGGAGACGTCCGCCATGGTCAGCAGAAATAGGTCGCGCAGACGGTCGATGGAGCCCACCTTGCGCGCCACCTCTTCGATCGTGGCCGGATCGGCGGTGTCGCGACGCGTCGCCCAGTGGTAGAGGCTCAGGTGCTCGTTGACGAGCCACACCACATGGTCGACGTCGAGTGGGCCAAGCCCGAGTCGCTCGGCGACCGGACGCGCGATGATCGCACCCTGACGCGAGTGGTCTTTGCCATAAGCCTTGCCGATGTCGTGCAACAACACCGCGAGAAAGAGCGACAGGGGACGCACGGTCTCGGCCGCGAATTGGCTCGCCAACGGAAACTCGAGCGCGAAGTCGCCGCGCATCAGCGCGCGCAGCCGATCGACGGCTGCGATCGAGTGAACGTCGACCGTGTACACGTGGTAGACGTCGTGCTGCACGCGGCCGGTGACGGGTTCGAACTCTGGAATCATGGCGAGCAGCAAGCCGAGCTCGTGCAGCTCGCCGAGGATCGAGTTTCGGTGCAAGGGCACCTCGCCCGCATGGCACAAGAGGCGGCAAAACAGCGTCGCCGCATTGCGCGAGCGACGCAGTGCCTGGCACCAGCTGAGATCGCTCGACGCGCGTACGATGTCGTCGCGCGTCTCCTCGTCGGTTGGCCTGTCGTGACGTGCCACCTCGAGAAAGATCTGTAGGGCGAGCTCTGGCGTAGCATCGAGCACCCAGCTCTTCTCGAAACACAGCTCGTTTTCCACGGCGACGATGCCGGTCGGCAGGTCGGTCACGGGCTCGACGCGCACCCTGCGCGGCGGTCGTGCGCGCTTGAGCAGGCGCTCTCCGATGCGCGCCACATTGCGTGCGTGCCGGTAGTACACCTGCATGAACTGCTCGACACCGAGCGTCGTTCCGTCGACGAAGCCAAGGCGCACCGAGATCTCTTCCTGGTCCTCGAAGGTGAGGCGGTCTTGGGTGCGGCGTGCCCGCAGGTGCAGCTGATTGCGCACGCGCCACAGCATGTCCTGGGCCGCGCTGAGATCGGACAGCTCCTTGTCGTCGAGGGCGCCTACGGATACGAGCTCGCTCAGCTTTTGGACGGGCCAGCGCGCGCGCGCCGCCCACACCCCGACGTCGAGATCGCGTAAACCACCGCGACCGAGCTTCACCTCGGGCTCGAGCAGATACAGCGAGCCACCGAAGCGCTCGTGGCGCTCGCGAGCATCGCGCTCGAGGTTGTCGAGAAAGCTTTCGAGACCGGCACCGAACAAGTCGGCGCGCCCCCGGTTCACGAGATCGGCGACGAGTGTCGCGTCGCCCCCGATGCGCCGGAGATCGAGGATCGTCGTGGCGGTGCTGATGTCCTGCCGCGAAAGCCGCAGCGTCTCGTCGAGACCGCGCACCGCGTGGCCTATCTTGAGCCCTGCATCCCAAAGCGGATACAGACAGCCCTCCACCAGACCGGTGAGGTGCGGATCTTCCGGGTCGTCGCACAGAAAGATCACGTCGACGTCGCTCTTCAGGCTCAGGGTGCCGCGTCCGTAACTACCGACGGCCACGAGCGCGACGCGCCCCTGCGGCACGTGACCTCGGGCACGCGACGCGGCGTCGGCGGCGCAGAACACGGCCTGAAGCAGCCCGTCGAGCACCGACGCGCGCCGCTCGGCCACGGACAGACCGCCCTCGCCGCGCTCGACCGCCAGCGCGAGCCCGTGGGCGTGGAGCTTGAGGTAGTCGCGACAAGTGGCGCCGAGCTTGGGCGCGAGCGCGCCCAGATCCGTGGCACCGTGCGCCGCTTCGTTCATCCGATCGAGTATGCGTGTCCGAGCAGAAGCGAGCAACCGTGGCCCCTCTAGTGCTGCCCGAGATACTTGGCGATTCCTCGCGCGATGCCCTCCGCCAAGGCCTCTCGATACAGCGGCGCACGCAGCGCTTCGGCCTCGTCGGGTTGGGTGATGAACGACGCCTCGATGAGCACAGCGGGCATCTGCGCACCCACCAGCACGTAAAACATGGCGCTCTTGACTCCTCGGTCGGCGAGCGTCGGCAACAGGCGACGACCGGACACGAGCGTGCCGCGCTGAATGAAGCGGGCCGCACGCAGCGAGGCGTCGCGCTGCTCGTTTCGTGCGAGCGAGCCCACGAGAAACTGCATCGGCGAGACATTCGTCGTCGACGTACCGTTCTCGCGCGCAGCAAGGCGCAGCACGTTGCGATCGTTGTCCGTGTCGAGCACGAAGGCCGCCACGCCACCCCTGTCGACCGTGGTCGGTGCCGCATTCAGGTGCACGGACACGAACAGATCGGCACCCAGGGAGTTGGCCATGGCCGCGCGTTCCTCGAGCGTGATGTACACGTCCGAGTCGCGCGTGAGCCGCACCCGAATCTCGGGAGCGATGCGCTCGAGCCAGGCCTTCGTGCGCCGCGACAGGTCGAGCGTGAGCTGCCCTTCCCACAGACCGAAGGGGCCGGGCGAGCCGCGGTCTTCGCCGCCGTGCCCCGGATCGAGCAGCAGCAGCTTGGACCCCACCGAACGGATGGGCCGCGGATGCTCGACATCGATCACGATGCGCGTGGGGTCGGGCAACGAGAACAGCGCGTAACGCGCGTCCTTCGCGAGCGAGAGCTCCACCACGAGATCAGCGCCGCGCCGGGCCACCGATACCGCGTCGAGCCCCGCACGCCCGACTTGAACCTCGCCGAGCGCCGAGGCAGGCGCCCCCGTCGCTTCGAACACGAGCACCATGCGGCGCGCGCCCGTCTCGAAGGAGGTACGCTCGGTCCGTCGCATGGGGGGCTCGCCCTCCACGTGCAGCACCGTGCGCACGCTGCGTCCTTGCGGCTCGCCGTGCACCGCCACCTTCGTCACTCGTCCGCGCTCTTCGGGCGTGGGCGCGGTCGACGCTCGGGCTACCCCTGCGCCCGCCATAGACAGGCCGTCGAGCTGACGCTCGGCCTGCGCGGCGGAAGTGTGCTCCGCTTCACCGCACGCGATGAGCAGCGCGAGCGCCACCCCGAAGACCGTACGCAACTTCACCGGCATCTACCCAGATTGGGTCTAACTCCACGCGCGGGATGCGGTCAATGAAGCGGCAGCGAACCCGAGCGGGGTCCGATGGCCTGGGCCTTGTCTGGATGGTACGCTGTGGGCACTCACAGGTCATCTCTGCGCGAGAGAGAAAAGCTGGCCCAGGAAGAGCGCGACATGGAACCGGGCGACGCAACCGATACGGAGACGGATGCGTTCGAACGCGCTGCTGCAGGCCTGCGGCCGTCATGGGATGCCGAGGCCATCGAGGCGAGTGGACCCGCCGCGGAGACACAACGCCTGCCTGCCGAGCTCGACCTGCCCCTGCCTCGGCCCCCGCGCACGCCGCGCGTCGAGGGCTACCTCGACCTGACTGCCGGTGACACGGAGCTCCAGCCGGCGGGTCTGGCACGGAAGCCGCGGCTCGTGTGGGCCCTCGCCGCGGCAGCCGCCACCGTGCTGCTGGTCGTCGCAGCCTTCGCCACGAGCGGGGACGAAGGGCCCAGCGACAGCAACACCGCCGAGCTCGGCACGGAAGCCGCCGCGAGCCCTCTCGCGAACACCCAGGCCCCGGAGCAAGTCGCTCCCACCCGCGAGCCCCCCGCAGCGAAGGGCGAGCCCAGCGCCGAAGCTATCGACGAGCCCGTGGCCGAAGCCGCCCCGCCCGCATCCACTGAAGCCCCGGGGGAGGCGCCGCAGCAGAAGCGCGAGAAGGCCAATCGCGAAGCCCGCGAAACCCGCGAAGCCCGCGCAGCACGCGAAGCCCCGCGCCCGTCACGCCGCGCAGGGGCCGTTCGCGCCCGCCCCGAGAGCGCCGATACGGGCGCAGCTCGCCGCTCGAAGCGGCGGGCGAAAAAGGGGGCCGGCTTCGTGAGCGAAAGCCCTTACTGAGGGGCCTCGATGGCACGCACAGCGGCGTTTGACCCAGGTCAAGCGGTGCAATACGGTGCGCGCGATGACCGGCCTTTCCTATCGTGACGCGGGCGTCGACATCGACGCCGGAGACGAGCTCGTACGGCGGATCAAGCCCCTCGCCGAGCGCACCCGCATCGCCGAACAGCTCGGCGGCATCGGCGGCTTCGCGGGCTTGTGTGGCCTGCCCCCGGGCATGAAGGAGCCGGTGCTCGTGTCAGGCACGGACGGCGTGGGCACGAAGCTGAAGGTGGCGTTTCTCGCGGACGAGCACGACACGGTCGGCATCGACCTCGTGGCCATGTGCGTCAACGACGTGGTCACGACGGGCGCGCGACCCCTGTTCTTTCTGGACTACTTCGCCACGGGCAAGCTCGACGTCGAGACGGGCGCAAAAGTGGTCGCGGGCATCGCGGAAGGCTGCACGCAGGCCGGCTGCGCGCTGCTCGGTGGGGAGACTGCCGAGCTACCCGGCTTCTACGCAGACGGCGAGTACGACCT
>CAYNOM010000541.1:0-4939 GCA_964398415.1 uncultured Polyangiales bacterium
CTCAAGGGCGAGCTCGGCTACGACCGAAAGCGCATCCACAGCGAGCGCTACGACTGACGCATCCTCCGCAGGCACTCACTTCGCGACGTAGCCGCCGTCTGCCACGAACACCGAGGCCGTGCAGTAGCTCGACTCGTCGCTCGTCAGAAACAGCGCGAGTCGCGCGATCTCTTCGTTGGTGCCGTAGCGCCCGAGGGGCACCATGCCCTCGAAGCCCGTCTTCACCTCGTTGCCATGACCGGGCGAGAGCTGCTCCTCGATGCCGCGCATCATGCGATTGTCGATGGGGCCCGGGTTCACCGTGTTGACGCGGATGCGCATCGGCGCGAGGTCGAGGGCCGCCGCGCGTGCGAGGCCGATGATGCCGTGCTTGCTCGTGACGTACGCGGCCAGCCCTTGCGAGCCGATCAGCCCGGCCACGGAGGAGGTGACGACGATGCTGCCGCCGCCCGCGCGCGCCATGTGTGGGGCCGCGTGCTTGATCGCGAGGAACACGCCGCGCACGTTGACCGCGATCACGCGATCGAAGTCCTCGACCGCGAGCTCGTGTACGGGTGCGACCGTGCCCTCGATCCCGGCGTTCGCGAACAGCGCATGCAGAGCGCCGAAGCGATCGAGGGTTGCCGCGACGTAGCGCTGCGTATCCTCGCTGGACGAGACATCGGCCGCGCACATCAGAGCCCTGTCACCGAGCTCCATCGAGAGCGCTCGGAGCGCTCCCTCGTCCCGGTCGACAAGGGTGACGTTGGCGCCTTCGGTCACGAACAGACGTGCCGTGGAGGCCCCGATGCCACCACTTGCTCCCGTGATGATCGCCGTCTTGCCCTCGAGTCTGCCCATGATCTTCTCCTGTCGGCGGCGAATCGCCATGGCGGATACACGACGTAGGTCGACACGAACGCTGCGCCCGCAAGTCGACCGGTCTTCCGGGATCCGGACATGGAGCCGTTCCAGGCGCTACGCTCGCTGGTGTTCGCATATGCGCCGCCGACAAGCCTGGCGAGGCGGGCAGCTGCTGACAGACGAGGGGACGAAGAGCTTGCGGCCCTAAGGTCTGCTAGCGCGTGAGCGTATGCGTGAGGGTCTCGCGCTTGGCGTACTTGGTGGCTGGGAACGGCACGGTCAGCACGATCGGTTCGACGCAGGCCTTGAGGCTCGCCGGCAGTGTTTGGACGGCCAAGACATCACCGTTGTTGCCGTCGACCACGATCGTGAGCCGCGCGGTCAGCGGTCGCTTCGGATCGTTGCGCACGCAGGCCGAGAGCTGCTGCTCGACGGGCGCGAGCGCTTTTCTGACGTGCTCGTGCGTCAGACGCTCCGGTGGGCCCTTGGGTTCGGGCTCGGGCGTGACGACGGTCGGCGCTGCCTTGGGCTCTTCGCCCGCAGTCTCGGCGGGCGGCGTGAGCGAGGCGAGCAGGCGCGCCGCTTCGCTGCGCACGGCGACGGCGCTGAAGCTGTCGTTGGCGATGGGCTCGAGCACGCCGCTGGCTTCGCTTCCCCAGAGCGCGGCGAGGGCCTGCATGCCCAGTACGATCGCTTCCTGCATGCGCGTGTCGTCGGCATCGGCGTGATACAAGCGCACGAATGCGGCGATGGCCGGGGCGGCTGAGGCGTCGGCCAGGCCCGTGAGCGCGAGCATCACCGCAGGCAGCTCCTGCGCCGGCGTGTGAGGATCGGAGAGATGCGCGAGCAGGTGCGGGGTCGCGCGCCCGTCTTTCGTGTTGAGGGCGGCCTCCGACAGCGGGCCCACGGGGGGCACGGGCGTGGCGGTCAGATAGTCGGCGTGGCGAGCCAGAGCTTCGATGATGGCGTCGGAGCCGTTCGTACGCTTCGCGAGCGCCACGCAGGATACCGTGCGCACGCGCTCGGGTGTGGCGCGGTCTTGGCAGATCTCGATCAGCGCTTGGGTGGCCTCTTCGTCCTCCAGCGCGGCAAGGAGCGAGACCGCCATGGCGCGTGCCGGCACGAGGCGCGCGTCGGGATTGAGCGCAGCGTCCATGAGCTGCACGGTGAGCGGCGCGGGCTCCGAGCTTGCGGAGCCGCGGGTGAAGCTGCCCACGCGAAAGCGTGCGACCACGGGTGCGATGCCCAGCGAGGCCTGCCACGTGCTGCGGCCCTGGGTATCGAGTGCGGTCAGCTCGCCCTTCGCATCGGCGATGAGCACCCCACCGTCGAAGGCCTCGACGCCGACGGCGTCCTCACTGGTTTGGTGTACCCAGCGGACCTCGGGGCCGGACGGTGATAGCGCGTAGATCTGACGATAGAACGCCAGATAGAGCGTGTCGTCGCTGAGCCCAAGCACATCGCCGGTGAGCTTCGGGTGGAACGCGAGGTTGATGCGGTGCACCGCGCTCTCGACCGCGGGAGGTAGGGTGCTCGCAGATGGAAGGAGCGCGGGGTTTCCGGGCAGTCGGCCTTCGCGGGAGGGCTTGAAGTAGCTCGCGCCCTCGCGCGAGCCCTGGACGACGCGCGCGTCGAAGTGAAACAGCCCCGCGTCACCGAAGTAGACTTGACCCTCGCGCACGAGGGCCTGACTCACGACTTCATCGCGCAGCCGCACGCGGGCGAGCTCCTTGCCCTCCGCGTCGAGGACGGACAGGTGCTGTCGGTTCCAGGGCACGAACACGAGCCCAGCACGTACCGCGGGCCCCCCGAGGGGGTAATCGATGGCGTTCGTCGTGAGCTTGCCCCCCCGCAGCAGAATGAGCTTCGAGCGTGCGCCCATGGAGCCGCCCGTCGACAACACGACGGCCGTGAGGTCTCCGTCGCTGCCGGCGCCCATCAGCCCCATGCCGTCTGACGGCACCTCGAAGCGCACCTCACCTGTCTCGAGATCACGAATGCGCAACGCGTCCGGCTCGGGCGTGACCACGTAATCGCCAGCGGCCAGCGGGGCGGTTGTGACGGAGGCGGCCTGCCTCCACAGCAAGCGCTCGGCGTCTAAATCGTAGGCGAAGACCTGGCTTGGCGCCGCGGTCGCGCCCACCACGACTCCACGCGGGTCGGTCGGCGTCGCGGCATCGAGGCGCGCGAGCACCGCTTCGACGTCGCGCGGACGATTGTCGGGGAACGTGGTCCCGAAGGCCTGGGTGCTCGCGCACGCGGAGAGCGCACACAGGGCGAGAAGGCTGAGTAGATGGCGTGGCGTCTGCAGCATGGGGGCCTCGTTCACTGGGCAATGCGCACGACGGCGTCCTCGATGGCACGACGAACGCGGGGCTTCGTATCGGGGGGCAGCTCTTTGTAGAGTCGCTCCAGGTAACCGCGGGCTTCCCCTGTTCCAACCTCGGTGAGCTGCACGACGACCCGCAAATGCAGGGCCTCGGACACGTCGCGTCGCGCCATGAACGCGTCGAACGCAGGCGACAGACTGGTGAACGGGACACGTCCCAGGTAGCCGAGGAGGCGCGATAGCTCGTCTGGCCCCGCCAGCTTGCCGAGCGCGGCCGCGGCTGCGCGCACGTCGCGATCGAAGGCCTTGAACAGAGCGGGCAGGGCCGCGCGCGAGCCTTGCTCGCCGAGCCCATGGGCGGCGGCCTCGCGAATCTGTGAGATACCATCGCTCAGGGCCTTGATCAGCGCATCGACGGCGCCCGCGGCCTTCAGGCTGCCGAGGGCTTCGACCGCGCTGAGCCGAATGCGTTCGTTGCGGTGGGTGCAGAGCAGCGTGAACACCTCGAGCGTCGAGGCATCGTCCACGAGCATCAGCGAATCGACGGCGCTGCGCAGCAACTCCGGCGGCAGGCCAGCCTTGATGCGCTCGCTGAGCAAGGGGACCACGTCCTTCGAGCCCAGGGAGGCCGCGCCCTCGATGGCCATGCGCACCTCGTCGGCATCGCCCGACGACAACATCACGGCGATCTCCTCGAGCGAGAGCTGGCCCTCCTCAGCCTGTGGCTTCGGCTTCGCGCCCTCTGCGAGCCCTGGCAGCGCAAAGCTCAGCGCGAGGATCAGCGCCGCGCGACTCTTGGTTTTGCCCATGACGGCTCCCTTCGTACCGGACGAGCGCGTCCGGCGTCGCCGCTGTAACTATCGCGCGCCACTGAGCGGATCAACCGTAGTCTTTGGCGCGGCTTGTCCCTGGGCGGGCTGGCCTCTAGATTCCCGGGCGTGGGACATCGCAGCAGGGTGGCCGTCTGGGGCCTGTTTTTGGGGCTCTTCTGCGTGCCTGCGCGCGGTGCGCCGCTCGACCTCGAGGGGTTTTCCGACCAACTCGACCTCATCGGATGCGCGCGCGCGGCCGATGAAGCGGGCGACGCGACGATCGCCGATGCGTTGCGCAAGCCGAAAAGCCGCGTCGCGCAGCTCGTCGCGGTGCGCGCGGCGCCCTTCGTGCACGCCCCCGAAGCGCTCGCGCCGACGTTGATCGACCTCGCCTGTGGCCGTGACCCGGTGATCGCCATCGAAGCCGCCCTGAGCCTAGAGGCCATGTTCGAACGCCTCACGCCGAGTGAGCTTGCGTCGCGCGAGGTGCTCAAGGCCGACCTTTCGGCCGCGAAGGAGCGCGCCGAAGGCGGCTGCGCGCTCGAGCCGCGCGTGGACATTCAGTTGGTGCTCCAAGTTATTGAGCAGAGATTGGCAGCGCTCGAGTGAGCGTCGCGCCTCGTTCTCCTACACCCGCTCACCTGACGAGACGTTTCGGCGCTGCGGGTCACGCTTTGCGCTTGTGGTCTCGGCCATCGGTGCGGGACGATTCAGCGGTTGTGCGCCCCGGGGATGGCGTGCAGCGAACGTTGAATGGGGGATTCGATGCTGCGAAACGTGGCGGGGTACCTGTGCGGCGCCCACGTCTGGTCGTGCATGGCGCTCGTGGTGACGCTGTGGAGTGTAGGTGCCGAGGCGCAAGCGCCCGACTTCAACATTGCGTTCACCGGCCTGAACTGCGCCGGCACCGCCGACAACGATCCCAATGACGTCTCGGGCGGGCCAAACAGCCGAG
>CAYNOM010000542.1:0-4926 GCA_964398415.1 uncultured Polyangiales bacterium
AAGAAACCCTGCGTTCACTCTTCGTCTTCTCCGAAGAAATGGGCCCGGAGACCGTGGAGCCCAACCGACTCAACAACCAGCTGCTCGTGCAGTACTACGAGCAGGACTGGGGCCACTGGAACTGACGGCCCAGCGATGTCCACGGCCGCATCCCGTCGCGCGTTCATGCAGAGCCTGTTCGGCCTGGCCGTGGGCGGCAGAATCTTCGACGCGGGCTGCGCGCACAAACGCCCCGAGCGCGCGATCGAGGGGCAGCTCCTCGGCCAGAGCTTCGAAGCCGGACACCGCCTGCGCGAAGACCTCGGTCCGCGCATCGCGCGTTGCTCGAGCGAGACGCCGATCGAAGTCTCGACGCTCATCGTGGGTGGGGGCGCAGCGGGGCTCAGCGCGGCCTACCGCCTCACGCAGCGTGGCGCTGCGAACGTGCTGCTGCTCGAGCTCGAGCGCGAGCTCGGTGGCACGGCGCTCGCGGGACGAGACTCGCTCACGTCCTACCCTTGGGGAGCCCACTACTTGCCGGTGCCGACGCGCGACAATCCCGAGCTCTGCAGCCTGCTGCGCGAGATGGCGGTGAGCGAAGGCGAGGATGACGACGGACACCTGCGTATCCGCGATCCCTACCTGGTCCGAAAGCCTGAAGAGCGCCTCTTCTACCGCGGGTTTTGGTACCCCGGGCTCTTTCTTCAGGCAGGCGCGAGCCCACGCGACGTGGAGCAGCTCGCGCGCTTCGAGGCCGAGGTTCGTCGTCTGTCGACGCTACGCGACGCGCGCGGACGCCCCGCCTTTGCGATTCCACTCTCGCGCGCCTCCGACGACGCCGCCTTCACGGAGCTCGATCGGATCGCTGCTCCGGCCTGGCTCGCGCAGCGAGGTTTCGACTCGGCGCGCCTTCTGTGGCTGCTCGACTACGCCTGCCGCGACGACTACGGCACGCGGCTCGCGGACACGAGCGCCTGGGCCCTGTTGTTCTACTTCGCCGCACGTTCCGAAGGGCCAGGTCGCGCGTCCTCCGATCTCATCACCTGGCCGGAAGGCAACGCCGCACTGATCACCCACCTCAGAACCAAGGCCAACGTGAACACCCACACGGGCGAGCTCGTGCTCGACGTGAGCGAGGACAGAGAGGGTGTGCACGTTCTCGCCTGGCAGCTGGGCGACGACGCACCTCGTCACTACCTCGCTCGTCACGTGGTGCTCGCAGTGCCGCGCTTCATCGCGAGCCGCATCGTGCGCGTCCTGCGCGAGTCGGGCGACCGCGCCGAGGGGTTCGACTACGCGCCCTGGGTCGTCGCCAACCTGCACCTGTCCGAGCGGCCCCTCGAACGTGGCTCGCCGCCGGCCTGGGACAACGTGCTCTACGACAGCCCTTCGCTCGGCTACGTGTGCGCCACGCACCAGCGCGGCAGCGACTTCGGGCCCACCATCTTCACCTACTACCTGCCGCTCGCCCACGTCGACAGCAGCCGCGAACGCACGGCCCTCTTGGGCGCAGACCACGCGAGCTATCGCGATGCGGTGCTCGCCGATGTGTCACGCGCGCACCCGAATCTGCGCGAGGTCACCGAACGCCTCGACGTGTTTCGTTGGGGTCACGCCATGATCCGGCCGCGTCCCGGCTTCATCTTCAGTGAGACGCGCCAAAAGTCGATGCGAGCCCTCGGGCGCATTCACTTCGCCCACACCGATCTCTCGGGCATCGCGCTGTTCGAGGAGGCCTTCGATCACGGCCTACGCGCGGCGGACGAGGTGCTCATGGCCGAGGGCTCATGACGCTCTCGGTCGAGCCTGCGAGCGTGTTCGACCGTGATGTTCGCGGGCAGGTGTGGCTGTTCGGCCGCGGCCTCGATTGGCTCGTGTTCGGCGGCAGCGCGGCTGCCTCGGCTTGCTTGCTCGGCGTGGGTCTGATGACGGGAGTGCTGCGCGGCGACGCTCCTGAGTGGACGTTTCTGCTCTGCGTGCTCGGCGTCGACGTGGCGCACGTGTGGTCCACGCTGTTTCGCACCTATCTCGATCGGGACGAGCTCTTGCGCCGTCCCCTGCTCTACAGCATCGTGCCTCTCGCCTGCTACGCAGCCTGCGTGAGCGCCCACGCGGTGAGCGCGGGCACGTTCTGGCGCGCGCTCGCCTACGTCGCCGTGTTTCACTTCGTGCGTCAGCAGGTGGGATGGATGGGCCTGTACGCCCATCGCGCGGGCAAGCTGTCGGCACTCGACCGCGCGCTCGATCGGGCCACCATCTATGCGGTCACCGTGCACCCCATCGTCGTGTGGCATACGCGCCTGCCTCAGCCCTTCGCCTGGTTTGTGCCCGGCGATTTCGTGCCCGGTCTACCCGCAGCAGCCGCAGAGCTCACCGAAGCGTTCATGTGGACGTCGCTCGTCGCGTTCTTCCTACGACAGTCGTTCGCACCGAGCCGCGCGAGCCTCGGCAAGTCGCTGATCGTCGTGACCACCTTCGGCTGCTGGTACGGCGGCATCGTCGTGCTCGCGAGCGACTTCGCGTTCACCGTCACCAACGTGCTCATCCACGGCATCCCGTACCTCGCGCTCACCTACCGCTACGCGCGCCACGGCGGCAGCAGTGAAGGCTCTGTCGCGCGACGCCTCGCGGCGCTCGGCCCCTCGGTGTGCATGGCCCTGGTCGTCGCGCTCGCGTTCGTGGAAGAAGCCGGCTGGGATCGTTGGGTGTGGCACGAGCGAGCCTATCTGTTCGGCACTGCAGCCTCCCTCTCCGATGCAGCGCTCGCGTTCGTCGTGCCGCTGCTCGCGTTGCCCCAGGTCACGCACTACGTCCTCGACGGCCTGATCTGGCGCGCGCGCGACTTCAGCCCCATGCTTCGAGCAAACCTCGAAGCGCATGAAGCTCGCGATCATCGGTGACGTCCACCACCTGTTCACCCGGGCGGACACGACCTACTTCAACGGCTCCGATCACGATGCGGTGCTGTTCGTGGGCGATCTCTACAAGTACTCGCTGCAGCGAGGGCTCGAGGCCGCCTGCGAGCTGGCTGCGCTGAAAAAGCCGGCCCTGTTGATTCCCGGCAACCACGATGCGGCGCATCCTGCCCAGCTCGCGGCGGAGATCACGCAACGACCGAGCCTCGTGAAGCTCACCGCCTTTGGCCACCCCCAGCGCGTGCGCGAGCTCCAGAGGGCCGTGGGTGGCGTGGCGGTCGCGGGCTACAGCGTGCACCGCCTGCACGAGCACCTCGACATCATCGCCGCGCGCCCCCACGCGATGGGCGGCTCGAGCCTGAGCTTTGCCCCCTTGCTCGCCGAAGCGCACGGCGTACGCAGCATCGCAGACAGCGCCAGGAAGCTGATGCGCTGTGTCGATGAGAGCACGGCGCGCGACGTCGTGTTTCTCGCGCACAACGGGCCAACCGGGCTCGGGGCACAGCGGCACGATATCTGGGGCTGCGACTTTCGCCGCGAACAAGGCGACTTCGGCGACGAAGATCTGCGCCTCGCCATCGACCACGCGCACAAGCGCGGCAAGCGCGTGCTCGCCGTGGTGGCGGGCCACATGCACCATCGCGTTCGCGGCGGAGGCCAGCGCACGTGGAGCGTCGAGCGCGAGGGCGTGCTGTACGTCAATGCCGCTCGCGTGCCACGCATCTTCCGCATACAGGGCACCCGCTATCACCACCACGTCGATCTGACGATCGCGGATGGTCGCGCCGAAGCCGTGGAGGTGCTGCGAGAGCCCGACGCAGGACCTTGAGGCGGGGCTCAGATCACGAGCACTTCGTCCGCCTCGCAGGCGAGGATGATCTCGATCGAGCCACCCCGCTGCACGGCCTCGCAGGCGCTCGGACACAGCACGATTTGGGAGGGCGCGGTCGGGTCGTCGTAGTACCAGGCTTCGTTGTCGCCACAGTTGTCGACACGGCCCGCGCGGGGAAACTGCCGGGGCGTGTCCCCACTTGGAGTGAAGTCGATCCGCACCAAGTCGAGGTCGAGCGTCTCGCCTTGGGGTGCGTCGGGGACCTCGAAGCTGCAGGGCAGCGCGCTGGTCGCGATCACCGCGCTTTGCAGGCGCGCGAAGACCTCGCCCCAATCGTCGGCGCAGATCGAGATCTTCTGGCCACCGGTCTGGTCGGCGAGGTCGTAGTAGATGCGCCCGGGGCGAGTCGCCCCGCAGAAGCCGCCGCCAAAGCCACCGAAGCCGCCGAAGCCGGGGATGTTGCCGCCGCAGGCACCGGTGATGTTGTCCTCGCATGCCGCGGGCGTGCAGGCTCCGCCGAAGCCACCAAATCCGCCGCCCCCGAAGCCACCGCCACCGCTAGTCATGCCCGTGTCCTCGGACGCGATGGCGTGCAGGATGAACCCGTGGCCGAGGTTTTGCTCCATCTGGCTGCGAAAGCTGTCTGCCTCGACGTCGCTCTCGTCGTCGGTTACCACGATGAAGTGGGTGACGGCGTCCGCACGCAGATGCCCGCGGTAGTCGTCGAACTGATCGAGCAGCACCTGCAAGGAGTTGCTGGAATCCACGTCGGCCTCGACGAACAGGTACTCGGGTGTGCCCGCGAGCGCGGTGCACGAGCCGATGTCGGCCTCCGTCAACATCACGACGTGGGCGTTCACGCCCGCGCCCACAAAGGCCGAGGCAAAGGCCTCGAGATTCTCCTGAATGCGCTGCTGCTCGTCGACCATGCTGCCGGAGGCATCCACCACCCACACGATGTCGACGGGCGCTCTCTCGATGTCACCCTCCGCGCGCAGCGTGGCGCAGCCCTCTACCTCGTCCTGCGTCGTCAGATCCCCGCCGCCGGCGCCGCCCGCGCTCGCGGACCCACCCTGGCCCGTGCTCCTGCCCGTGCCGTCTGTCCCCGCGCCCACGGCGCTCTGATCATCCCCGAGTGGGGACGCGTCTGACGAACATGCGCCGAGCCCCAACCCCCACGCCACGCCCCAGCACACGCAC
>CAYNOM010000543.1:0-4904 GCA_964398415.1 uncultured Polyangiales bacterium
GCTGAATGAACGGCGTGGCGGCCACCACGAACTGCTCCCCATCGAAGTGCAAGAGGCGGCCCGTATCGGTGCCAAACCAAACGTCGTCTTTGGCCGTCGCCCACACGGCAAGAGGCACGTCATTGCGGCCGGTCGGGGGCGAGGGGAGCGCCAGGAATGTCCACTCGCTGCCATTGAAGTGGCGCACGACGGGAAACTCGGTCTGGCCCGCGTAGCGATCCCCGCTGCGTCCGACGACCCACACGTTATCTGCCGCGTTGGCGAAGAGATCGTGGAGACGACTCGAGGTGTCGGCGAACCCCTGGGGCACAAAGGTGCGTCCGTCGTAGTGCAAGACCTCCGTAGGCCCCATCAGCCAGAGGTTCGTGTCGCTGGTGCCGGCCACACGCTCTAGAGTGCCGAGGCTCAGCAGCGCCTGCGTAGACTGCGCCTGACGGTTGTGCCGCCAAAGACCCCCGGTGTCGGTCAGGAGCCACAGCGTGTCGTCGACGACTTCCCCATCACGCAGTCGATCGTCCGCGAAAGCTGGGCTCGGCGTAAACGCGTAATTGGTCCCACTCGTGCGGCCCACTTCCGTGGTGCTGACGATCCAGGTCTCGGAGCCGTCGCCGCGAATCGCACGCACCGCCGAGCGCTTGGGCCAGGCCCACTGCGTGTCGTGCGGCCAAAAGCGCGTCACGTGGCCCTGCAGTGTACCGGCCCAGATGTCGCGTCCTCCACGGCTGAAGATGGCGGTGAACCGTGTGCCGGAGATGGAGCCTGGCTCGTTGAGAATCACCTCCATCGCGTTCCAGCGGCTGCCATCATACTGCACGATGGTGCCGTAAACCGCGTACACGCGGCTCGGCCCGTCGACCCAAAGAGCAGCGTCGCGGCGCATGGCCCCGGCCGATAAGGTCTCCACGGCGCGGAGGTCTTTTCCGTCCCAGCGCAACAGGTTGGAGGGCGTCCCGGAGAACCATACGTTGTCAGGCGAGGATCCGTGGATGGCCCGGATCTCCCAGGAATCGGAGGAGCTGATGGGCGCGAGATCACGGGCATCGAACACGCTCCATGCGGAGCCGTCGTAGCGAGCGACGGCGCCTTCCGTTCCGGCCACCCACACGAGGTTCTCGCCACTACCCCACACAGACAGTAAGGTCCCCATCACCGGCGCTGTGACCGCGACTGCCTTCCCGTCCTCGACTCGGATGAGCTCACGCGTGCCACCGACGATCCAAGCCACTTCACCTGGCGACACCCACAGGTCCCTGGCTGCAAATCCAAAGGGCTTGGGCGCAACCCAGCAAAAGCCGCTCGCATGACAGCCGTCTTCGATCTGCGCACCGCCTCCGTCGGAGGGTGGGACGGGTGCCGCGACTGCCGAATCGGCGGCGTGACCTCCATCCTGCTCTGGCGAGCCGCCATCGGTGCGCGGCGAGGGCACTGCCGCATCCATGTCCACCGACCCAGCACCTGCGTCGTCTGGCGCTAAAGCCGCGGCGTCACGCAACGTGCGATCGTCATCCGTAGCCGCGTCTCGGGTCACTCCCTCAGAATCAGAAGGATCATCCGACGCTCGGACGGCAGAAGCGTCAGTGAGGCGCGACGCGTTGCTCTCGGACGCGCACGCGCCCAGTACCGTGCACAGCGCCACCCAACTCATGCGGCATATGGTCCGATCCACGCCCCCTCCGATCGATTGGAGCGCGGCCCGTAGCCACCGCCGAACGAGCAGGCCATCGGGCTTCACCCCAAGTGGCGCCCTCCGTGGAGGTAGCCACGTGGCAGCACCCACGGGTTCGTTGTAGAGGCCAGGATCAACACTTGAGACATCGTTCTATCCTGCCTTCGAGAGGTTCTTCATGCGCTACTTCGTCCTCGGTGCCGGCCTAGCGGGCCGTGAGCTCGCCCGCGTGCTGCGCGCACAGGGCCATCAGGTCATCGGTACAACCACCACGCCCGAGAAGGTCGACGCCCTGCGCGAGTCGTTCGACGACGTGCGCGTGCTGCGCGGCTCTGATCGCGAGGCCATCCGAGACCCGCTGCAAGGGGTGGACGGCGTCGTGATCTCGGCAGGGCCGCCCGCCTTGTTCGACGAAGGCGAGCGCGAGCGCATCTACCGCGCGGTGCTGGTCGACACTGCCGAATCGATCGTCTCGGCCGTGAAAGACTCCGGAATGACGGGGCCGGTCATCGCGATGTCCTCGATCTCGGTCTACGGCAGCGCCCAAAACGACCGCGACGTGATCACCGAAGATGGCCCGCTTGCCGAGCCCACGCTCGCAAGCCCCCGCAACTTCCAGTTGATGGAAAAGACTTACCTCGAAGGCTTGCCTGAGCAGGCGTGCATCTTCCGGTGTGTCGAGATCTACAGCGAGGGCGATCCACCCGTCGAGTCACAACTGCAGATGGTCGTCGACAAGCTCGGCGGCAAGCTGCCGTTCTTGGCCGGCGCGCTGCTCTACCGCACGGAGGTCAAGCAGGTCGCCAACGCCCTCGCGCACGCGCTCGAGCACCGCATGCTGGGCGTCTACAACCTCGCGGGCCAAAAGGTGCCGATGACCATCCAGGAGCGCTGCGACACGGTCGCAGCCGAGAAGGGCTGGCCCCCGTTCACCTATCTCGGCGAGCTCGCGAACCCCACGAAGCCGCTCTCCGTCGACCGCCTCACCGCGGCAGGCTTCGTTTTCGACGAGGGCTGACGCGCACCGCGGATGCTATGGCAGGGCGGTGACTCGCTGGTTTTCCCTCGGCGTTGCGCTCTTTTGTGTCGCCTTTTTGGGTTGCACCCGACACGAGCCCAAGGCGCAGCCAGCCCTGTCGATCTCGTTCAGTGGCTGCTCCTCCGTGCGCGGCGGCCGTGTGTGCGAGCTCGACGGACCGCGCACGTTGACGCTGTGGGCCGAAACCCCAACGCTCGAGATCACCGTCGACGGTCGCCCCCAAACGCCCCGCTCGGTGAAGCGCGTCCAAGGCGGCACCCGCGTGTCCCTGGAGGTGGGTCCGGGCGCTACCCTGCTCGTCGCGCAGGGCCAAGGCAAGCGCGGGACCCTCACGTTCGCCAGGGCGAGCTATCCCGAGACGCTCGCCCGTGCCAAGCGCGCGCGCACGGCGGGCGATCTCGGGGCGGCCCAGCGCGCAGTCGAAGAGCACATGCGCGACGCGGGCGACGATGCCTGCGCAAGCGCTCGAGGCACGGCGCTCTCGGCGCGGCTTGCGTATTCGCGTGGCGAGATCGACGCGACGATCTCGCGCTACCGTGATTCGATCCCTGCCCTCTTGCGTTGCGGCCTCCTCTCGGAGGCGGCCGCCGATGCATTCGCGCTGTCTTACGTGCTCAACGAGCACAAGCCCGCCTTCGACGAGGCGGCCCGCGTGCTCGAAGATCTGGTGACGCGCCTCGGCGACGACGATGAGAGCCGAGCGTGGTCGCATCACTACCGCGCCGTGTCGGCCTTTCGCCTGGGCGATCTCGGGCGCTCGCTCTCGGAGATCGCAGCAGGAGAGCGCGCAGCAGAACGACTCGGTCTAGACGCGCTCGCGTCTGCGCTCCTGCAAATGAAGGGTTGGCTCCACGGCGTGCTGGGCCGCCACGACCTGGCGTCCGAGGTGCTGAGCCGAGCGCTGCCGAGTGCCGACCCCCTCGGCCCGTGCGAGCGTGCGGCAGCCCTGTGCACCGCGGGCTACCAACGACTGCTCGCCGCCGAAGCCGGACAGTCGACGGTCGAAGCCGCCCGTGCGCTGCTCGGGCAAGCAGAGCGCATCTCCCAGACGTGCAACGAGCAGCCCATCCTGCCGCGCATCCTCATGAACTTGGCCGAGGCCTCGGTCATGGCGGGCGACCTCGAGCGCGCGACACAGGAGCTCGAACGGGCACGCGGCCTCGCAAGCGAAGGCGATGTCTTCTGGCACACGACGTGGCTCGACGTCCGGGGCCGCACACTCTTGAAGCGCGGCGACGCACGAAGCGCGCTGGCAGTCTACGACGAGCTCGTCGCGCGAACGCGGGCCGCCACCGCGAGCTTGCCGCGCGGTCAGCTCGGTCGAGCCCGCGCCTTGCTCGCCCTCGGACGTAGTCAAGAAGCCGATCGGGCGCTGCACGAGGCGGAGCGAGAGCTCGACGCACAGCTCATGGGAGTGCCCCTGAGCACAGGACGCGAGTCTTTCGTGCTCGGTCGACGTGACGTGTCGATGTTGCGCGTCGAAACCTTACTTTCCCTCGGCCAGACGGACGCGGCACTCGAGGCGGTGGAGCGTGCTTACGGGCGCGTGATCGACACGCTCGCGAGCCTCACCACGGACGAGCGGCAGGATCACCCACGTGCGCGTGCGGCCCATGCGCTGGCTGAGCTACGCGCCGTCATGGAGCGCGATCAGAAGCGAGCATTTCTGCTGCCGACCGACGAGCTCGCAGCCCTGACCCGAGCCCAGCGTGAGCGCGGCGAGAAGCTCCAAGACCTCCTCGACGCAGCCTTTCCGGCGCGCCCGCGCAGGGCCGAAGCCCGCATCCTCCCGCGTGACGGCCTGCTGATCGCACTCTTTCCGCTCGAGCACGACGTCGCCGTGATCCTGCGCGACGCACACGGCTCCTTCGCGCAGAAGGTGTCGAGCCACGCGGTGGCGGACGTGCTCACGACCCACATCGAGCGGATTCGCAGCGCACGGCTGTTGACGTTGCTCGCACCGAGCGAGGGCCCCCTTTCAGCGCCCCACACGCTCGACGTCGCCGGAGCCCCACTCATCGCC
This sequence comes from uncultured Polyangiales bacterium, assembly GCA_964398415.1. Lineage (GTDB taxonomy): Bacteria > Myxococcota_A > Polyangia > Polyangiales > DASUME01 > DASUME01. The sequence continues at coordinate 4,729 of CAYNOM010000543.1, forward strand.
CATGCGCCCGTGGTGTACGCCACCTCGGTGCGGTCCGCGGGCCACGAGGCGCCAGCGCGCCGGGGCGCCCTGTTCGTCATCGACCCGCGCGGCGATCTGCCCTTCGCGGCGCGTGAAGGTGCCTTGCTGGAGAAGCAGCAAGAAGGACGCGAGGCGCGACGCTTCGTGCGAGGCCG
>CAYNOM010000544.1:0-4587 GCA_964398415.1 uncultured Polyangiales bacterium
CTTGCTGCCGTGGGGCCCTGACTCGAGGCCGTGAAGGAACAGGACGGTCTTGGGGTGGGGCATGGTCCGGTATCTGTTGGAGTTGCAGGCGTATAGGCGCCCAATAAGACAGTCGCCATGACCAGGTGTGCCACGGATGCGACGGTCGTTCCTAAGTGTGAATAATCACGCCGTTTTCCTGAATGCCATCCTGGCCGAGTGTCCTTTATCCAGCGCGGCCGATGTCCTTTGTCGGCTCGGACGCGCTCGTTTCGCGCGGAGTGCGTCACATGAGTGGCACGAGCGCGAACGTCTGCTCGCTCGCGGCGCGAACCCGGCTCGCCTCGACCGGGCCCGCCGTGGCGATGAGCGCGATGTCGGGGAGGTCCCTGACGCGCGAGTTCGGGCGCGCTCGCGGCATCAAGGCGTGATGCCCTCAGGTGAGCGCGGGCCAACGCAGCTCTTGTGGGGGAAGGGCAGACCTTTGGGCCGCTGCGGCAGGGACGAGTTGCGCGGCCCCGTGCAAGCCCTGCACGCCCCCGTTGTAGGCGAGAACGCACTTGTGATATGCATTCGCCCCGTCGGGTGGACCCGTGCTCGGCACCCAAACGACCACGGAGCAGAGCCCTATGGACCGAAGCGCCGCAGATAGGCTTGCACCGTACTTCGGCGATGACGTCCGCGACCCCGACTGGCGGCGTGCGAGCTACCAGCTTCTTGAAGACTACGTGGAGGCGGCCACGAAGGCAGACGGCACCGTCGAGACGGATGGGACCGTTGTGCGGGTACAAGAACACCTCGGCCAGCTCACTACAGAAAGCCTCGCGTTCCTGCTCGTCCACAGCGGATTCATCCCTGACCACTACGGTGCGGACTCCAGCCAAGAGACGCTCCACACGAAGCTGACCGAGGCCGTTGCCTGCGAGTGGGGTCGCCGTCTGGGGATGCGCGCAGAGCTGCAGAAAGAGAAATCCAGCAAGGAGGACGTCACCTTCTGGCATTCGGGAAAAGCGGTTGTGTCGGATACGAAGAGCTTCCGGCTCGGGCGCAGCCAGGCCGCGCCCAACGTCAAGGATGCGATCAAGCAAGGCGACTACAAGAAATGGTTGTCGGCTTACCCTGCTGAGCAGCGCCTCGGGGGGCTGATCACATTTCCTTCTCGGCACGATTGGAAGCAAAACAGTGACGCGTACCTGTACGTGAGCAATCCTCACGACCGTATTATGCTCTTGTTTTACGAGCACATGGCGTACTTGGTCTTGCACTCCGAAGACGTCCAAGCGCGTGGAGGCGTTTTCGGTCTACTTGAGCGGTACAACACTTTGTTCCAGACGGCATCGAAATCCAGGAACGACTACTGGGCTGTGATGCTACGGGCTCTTAGCAATCTCACCGCCACCAACGACCTGCTACAGGTCACAAGCCTCGTCGGATCGATTATCGCAGATGCGGTGACATGGGCTGAGGAGCGGATAGAGGAGAGGATTCGCAGGCTTCAACGGGAAGCGGAGGCGCATGTCACCGCGCTTGAAGAGGTAGTCCTGCGAGAGCGGCTTGTGCTATCCATCATGGACTCGCAGACACAGCACCTCCGGCGGTATCTTGAGAACATCCGCCGCTTCAGGAAGTAGCGCCGTATCACGACTTCCCGACGGACACGCGCGACCAGCTGCGCCCGCCTGACGGTCCGTCAATGGCCTGGGACGGTCAGCTGGAGTTGGCCCTGCGCTTGAGCGTCCCGTAGCCTGCGCTGTGCGCCATCGAAAATAGCGGCATCTTGTTCGATTGCAATGTACCTGCGGCCGGCACGAAGCGCAGCTAGCGCAGTAGATCCGCTTCCGCTGAACGGGTCGAGCACGAGCTGCCCTGGAATGGTTGTGGCTTCGATGAGGCACTGCAGCAGCGCGATGGGCTTCTGGGCCTCATGATGACCACGCTCGTCCTTGTCAAACCCGAATCGGAGGACGTTCTCGTTGGAGCCGCTCAGTTCCTGGTACCTCTCGACGTTGATGGCACCGAGGTGATGGTCGAGGACGTTGTCGGCGATCGTCACGTCGTACGGCTTGAAGCACCAAATGATCGGCTCAAACGTGGGCTGGAGGTTTCCGACTCGCCAGCCCTCCCAGCGTTGCGCTTCACCAAGCTCTGCGCGCTTCTGGAAGACCACACTCAGCCTCTGCGCTCGAAAGACGGCCCGTGGCCTCTCCCAGGAAAGCAGGTCTCGAAGGTTGAAGCCCTCGTCCTCCATGGCCGAGATACACCGGTGCGCGAAACGACGCCCGCTGAAGATAAAGGCTGATCCGCCGGGCTTGAGCACGCGAAGCCAGTCGGCAGTCCAGGTCCGGCACCACTCGTAGTACTGGTTCGGCATGTCGCGGTCGGCCTTCGACCATCCGTTGATGGGCTTCCGCCGCTTCTCGAACACCTTGCCTGCCTTCTCTTGGGCTTCGCTGCTTCCCATGTAGGCGGAGTTGGTGTTGGTGTGCAGGACGTCCCAGTCGTCCAGTCCGATTCCGTAGGGGATGTCGCTCAGAATCAGGTCCACGGTCTCATCCGGCATGGTCTTCAGATACTCTCGGCTATCTGCGTGCACCATGGACGACGGCAAAGCCGGCCGTTCCACGCGAGGTGCCGCGCGAGCGGGGCTCTCCGCTGCTTCGATGAACGCATGCAGGGTCGCTTCGGCATCCTTGGGCACATCCGTTTGGCCAGTTGCCCAGGCCTTCACGTCTTGTGCGGTGACGCCGAGTTTCCGGCCCAGAGCGCTTGCCGTGATGGTCGTCAAGTCCATGACATGCTGGACGATGTTCGAGCTAGCGACACTCATTCTTGGGGCTCCGCGACTCGTGTTTTCTCTGGCGATTCCAGTAGGGCGTCTTGCAGTTTGGGCAAACCCGCGGGAGGAGTTGGACCGTCGGCGGGGAGCTCTGCTGAAGGGCGTTGCGGGGGAGCCATTCGTGGCTGCATCGCAAGCACCTGAATGCCCAGACTGTGACGGGGTAGACCGCTCGGCCGTCGTGAGGCTCCATGAGTCATTCCGCGTCGTGTTTGGGTGTGCCGCCATGGCCTACTCGGCGCCGCGACTACCTTCATGTATTCTATTTCGAGGTACATAGTCAAGGCTGAGGAGTCTGGGTGGGAAGGCGCCGCGGCAGACCTAGCGCAAGCGCGCCTGTATGTCGTCCTCAAGGCCGTGGTCGTCGGACCGCGCCTCGTCAGTGGACAAGCGACGGGGAGCGCACCTTGGAGTTCGGCTTCGACGAGGCCGCCCAGGTCCTCGATCCCGCCGGCTGTCAGATCGCGCCGCGCGAGTTCCCGGCCATGGTGGCGGCCGAGGCCGACGGGGCGCGGGTGCGCCTGACTCAGGGCACGGGGCTGACTCCGGACGTGCGCCGCCTACGAGGTCGTGGCCGCGGGCGCCGCCGACCTCTCCGGCAACCCATCCTGGCGCCGTTCGACCGCGAGACCGTCCATGGCTTCCGGCCCGCGTGCCCCGAGGCGCGCCGCTTCGACCTCCGGGGGATGAACTGCCCAAGCACAATCGCCGCGAGGACTGGGCCGGCGACCTTTATCGCGTGCTTGGCAGGAGGTCACCGACCTGCTGCTCATCGCGACCGCTTCCCGAGGTGTTCGACTTCGAGCAGGCGCTGGAGGGCTTCGTCGACCTCATCCTCGCCGACCTCGGCAAACCCGTTCCCCTTTGACTTCGACGAGTTCGGCAAGCGCCGCGTCGCCTCGGTCCTTGTCGAGTGCACCGCAGATGGGGACCGCGCGCGGCATCATCAACGCGGTCCGCTGTTTCCTAGGCGTCGAGATCGAGGCCGTCACCGCCTACGCCGGCGAGGCCCTCGTGCTCGGCGAGGTCGGAGCTCGGCGTCGACTGGAGCCCGGCCGTCGAGCCGCTTCGCGTGCTGCCCCTTCGACGTCCTCATCGGCGGCCCGTTCACCGACGCCCGGAGCAAGCAGCTGCGCGCCAACGTCGAGTACCTCAAGCCCGCGCACATCCACTTCGTTACCTTGGTCGAGCCCTCACCGCCCGCGTTCGTCGATCACTGGGAGCTCGGCGTCACCGAGGTCGGGGTGACGACCGATCTGCACTGACGCCTCGATTAGTCCTGTTGCTCCCCTTGTCTGGGGAATGGCAACATGATCGCTACCAAAAGACGTTCACCACGTCCCATGTGAGAGGCCGTGACCACCAAGGCAAAGCAATGCTCTCGCTGTAGCAGAGAGTTCGGGATTCTAAGGTGGCGACATTCGTGCGACCAGTGTCAAGGCACTTTCTGCTCTGATTGCCGCTGCCATGAACTTGGAGGTGCGCCTTTATGCGTTGACTGCTTTGAGGTCGTTGCGCCGCTGGTCGCTGATGTGATCCTCGTGCGATCCGGCCACGTCGGACAACACGAGATGACAAGCGACCTGGGGAAGATTGAGGGCGACGAGTTCGAATCACCTGATGAGGCGCAGCAGAACGTCAAATACCTCGCCGTGAAGATGGGCGCCAATGCCGTTCTCAACTACCGCTATACAAAGGGACGGGGTTCAGAGCCCACGGGTCGTGGCGGCACGCACTATTACACCACCTTTACTGGGATGGGCGACGCCGCT
>CAYNOM010000544.1:4597-4900 GCA_964398415.1 uncultured Polyangiales bacterium
AGGAAGCGTGATCGACCGCGGGGGCGACAGCGTAAAGTGAGGCGCAATGAAGGCAGCATCGCCGAAGAACTATCGAAGCTTTCAGGTCTACGGGAGAAGGGCCTGCTGACTGACGATGAGTTTCACGCGGCGAAGAAGAAAATGCTGGAGTGACCCGCAGAAGCTGACTCCACCAAGCGGTGGGCGAACGTTGTATCCGGAAGCCTCCCCCTTCCACAGGCACCCGAGCTGGTGCACGGTCGGCATGTCCTTGGGCATCCATATGTTATCGGCGATTCTTTCCAACGGCACCCAGGGCTCTAG
>CAYNOM010000545.1:0-4891 GCA_964398415.1 uncultured Polyangiales bacterium
CCTGAGAGCCCTTTACGACGCATCAGCCTTGGCCTACGCTCCCTGACACATGGCCCGCAAGTGGCACTGCATCCCTGCGTTGTGTCTGGTCGGTTGCCTCGCCGAGGGAACCGCAGAGGGGGACGGCTGCCCGCCGAGCATGCAGCACGAGGTCCGGCTCGAGGGCGTGACGCGGCTCGCCGCGGGCACCGAAAAACGCGCGAGCTCCTCACCCGTCGTGCTCGAGGTCTACGAGAGTAGCTCCATCGGCTGCAAAGACGGGCTCATGTCGCAGGTCAGCCCGGGGGCGTCGCTGATGCACCACGTGGTGTCGGGCCCAGGAGCCTTCTCGCTCGAGCTCGAGCGAACCGTGCTCGTGGGCTTTCCGAGCGACCTCGAGCTCTCCGCGCTGCTCGACGAGAACGAGAACGGCGAGTGCGATCCAGGTGAGATGAGTGGCTACGCGTCGGTCGGCGAAGGCAGCACGGACATCGTGCTCACGCTCGACCGCCACGGCTGCCCCTTCCGCATCTAATCAGCGGCGGCTCGGCTCGTCTTCACGTTCTGTGCAGGTGTCGGCGCAGCGCCCGCTCGCGCGAATCAGGGCTCCTGTGCGTAGGCACGATCGCGGGCGATGGGCGCGCGCAGTTCATGTCCGACGACACGCAAACCTTCACCGTTGCTCACGAGAAAAATGCACGAGCTGACGCTTTCCCTGAGACCAGGGCGCACGGGAGGCGAGGTCATACGTGCGTGCACATTTCATGAGCCATTTGATCTGGGACGGATCTCTACATAGGAGAACGACGCTCGATTGGATATCCAAGCGATGAACGTCGACTCACGTCGCTGCGAAGCGAGAGGAGTTGTCGTATGACCCCCAAGAAGTACCTGCACGCGCTCACGCTCACTTCACTCACTTTGGCTTCTGCCTCCACCGTTGGCTGTAACGGCGATCCGGCTGCTGTGAACGATGACCTTACGGTCGGTGACGGCCTGGCGGGCGACGGCACGATCGGCGGCGGCCTGGCGGGCGACGACACGGTCGATGATGACCTGGCGGACAACGACGACGCGGCTGCCGAAGCTGCTGCACGCGAGTTCTTTCTGAGCCTCGATGAGCCTCAGACACCCGCGGCGACAGCCAGTCTGAAGGAAGTCGAGTGCCAAAACGACTGCCCGCAGAACGGCCCAACTCCAGACGGTAAGTACGAGTGCAGCTACAAGCACTGGGAGAACGTCGAGGCCTTCGACAGCTACGCGGTGTTTCAGCCTGACCTGGATAGGCTTTACCCAGGTGCCATCTTCAAGGGAAGCACCTACCTCGAGAACGGCTACCTGGAGGAGATCGTGTTTCCCGAGGGCACGAGGGCGGAGATCGAGGCCAGCTTCTCCCTGGAGAACACCACCGAGTCGCCCACGATCTACTTGAGCTCGCCATCCCTCGCGAGCTACCGGGAGGAGAAGAACCGGGTGCTAAGCGGCCAACACGGGACGAACCCGACCACGGTTCAGCTCAGCATGCAGCAGATCCACTCCGAGGCTCACTTCAACGTGGCGGCTGGTGCAGCGATCGCGCTCGGCGCGGGAGGTGGCGTGGGGGGCATCGGCGGCATGTTCGCCGCAGCCTTCGAACGCAAGAAGGAGACCAAGCAGAACATGTTCATGCTGCGCCTGCGCCAGCAGAACTATCAGGTCAATCTGACGGCAAAGCCACGGCCCGAAGACTATTTCGGTCAGCGTCTTCTGCTCGATGACACCGGCCCTGGTACGGATAATGGGATCTCCGAGTACATTGACGACGGCGTGATGCCCGTCATCGTGTCCGATCTCTTCTACGGGCGCTTGGTGGTCTGCGCCGTCACCACTCACGCCTCCGAGCAGGCCGCGCGCGATGCGTGGATGGCCGCCGTCGCGGGCGGGCTCATCGGTCAAGGCGTGGGTGTGGCGGGAGCTGCCGCGGCGGCGCTCACCCACGGGCAGCGCCAGATTCTCTCCGAGTCACGCGTAGACTGCTTCGTCAACGGCGGAGCAGGTTCCGATGCGGTGAAGGCCGTGCAGGGCGTGGACGGCATCGTGGAGGCCGTGTTGGGCTCGGGAGACCAATCCGCCAAGACGCCCGGCGGCTTGATCGGCTATCGCTTGACGACCCTCACGAATCGAGAGCTCCCCATCTCTCTGACCACCAACTACACGAGCGAAGAGTGCTTGAAGACGAGTGGGCACCTGACCACGGAGCTCAATCGCATCCAGCTTCACGGCCTCGGTGGCTTGGGCCACCAGGAGCTGTATGGCAAGGTCGGCATCACCTATCCGGAGCCGGGCCAGCAGCTGACGGGCTGCTCCGCCTCAGGCGGTACGGGTGGCAAGACGGTCATGCTCTTCGAGCGCAATCGCGACCAGCACATCAAAGTGAAGAACAACTTCGTCGTCGGTATCGGCACCCAATCGACGGGGGACGTCAACATCAAGGCTGGCTCCAAGATCTGCGTGTTCGGGAGTCTCTGGGACAAGTCGATCTTCGGGTTCATCAAGGACGACAGCTTGGGCGACGCCTCGGCCTGGGTGGACGTGAACCAGTGGAACGGCGAGTTTGGGCTCAACATGAAGAATGCCGTCGCCCACTTCCGGTTCGATCTCAGCCTGTAGCGACATACGGGCGGAGCGAGGCGCCCTTCACGGGCAGCTCGCCTCGTCCTCGCCCCCGTCGCAGTCGTCGAAGCCGTCGCATACCCAGTCGTCGGGGATGTCGCTGCCGTCGTTGCACACGTAGCCGCCGTCACTCCCGTCGCCTGAGCTGTTCAGCCAGGGGCACTTCGTGTACAGGGGCTCGCACGCGGGAGCGGCTGGCCTGGCAGGGGGGGGCGGTGCGCCGCAGGTCGCGGACGCGATCAAGTCAGCCTCGGCGAAGATTTCTGCCCGCGCACAGTCTTCGAGCTCTCTCACGGTCGCGTCACAGCCCTCGAGCACTTCGAGCAGATTCTCGCCACAGGCGAGACGGTCGGCTTCGGGCAGCGCTGCGCCGGGCACGATGACGAGGCTGGGATCGGCGATGCACTCATCGCGGAGTGCCCTGCAGCTCTCTGCCTCCTCGAGCTCGAAGCTGGCCTCGTAGGTGCACCATTGCTCGCGCGTCGGGCTGACGGTCACCGACTGCGTCCAGTCGCAGAACTTGAGCGCCTGTTCCGCGCTGAGCTGGGAGCCAAGGGTGCCCTGCGGTACGCCCGAGCCCTGGGACGCTCCTGGCCCTCGAGTCGCCGTGCGCGGCGTCGCCGTGCTCGGGTCGCCCGTGGTTTGAGCCGCGCCGTCGCCGTCCCCGCCTCCACCCATACAGCCCGCTGAAACCATGAGCGCGCAGGACAGCGCGCGTGACTTGAAGTTCCTCATCTCGTGCTCCTCGAATGATCGCGGGGAGAGAGCCGCGACCTCGGCTGTGTGACGTGCCGAGTGCGTCTGGGGAAGCGGGCATCACCCCAGCTTCGGCGCCCCGCTCTCGCGTGGATGTGTCGCGGTGGGCCCCGCTCGGGCTCACGCGCTAGGGTAGCGCTCACGTCATGCCTCTAGCCACCACAGCGCGGGCTGCGACGCGGGCGGTCGTCGTGTCCGTGGGGGTCGTGATGCTCATGGCTTGCAGCCACGTGCCGAAGGCACGCTACGGCGTGGCAGACGTGCGCGTCAGGGGCATGCAGCATCTCGACGAAGAGGCCTTGCTCGCGTGTCTTGCCACGCAGAAGCGCGAGAAGGTGACGCTCGGTCTCGGCGTGCTGGGTGACCCCACCTGCGGCGAGCCGCCCTTCGACGCGTCGCACGCGTCATGGGCGCTGTTCTCGTGGCCATGGAAAGAGTGGCCGGTGTACGACGAGGCCGTGTTCACGCTCGATTTGGAGCGCGTCGCGCGTTGGTATCAGGCGCGGGGCTACTACGACGCGCGTGTGCTCGACGTGGACTTCGATCCGGAGGCGGCGACGCGCCCCGAGCTTGCCTGTGATGCCGACAGCATGGATTGCACGCTCGAGCTCGAGCTCGAGGTCGAAGAGGGCGAGCCGGTGCGCATTCGCCACGTCGCCCTGAGCGTCGCCGCGCCGATCGATGTCACGCTTCAGCGCGAGCTCGACGAGATCACCCAGGGGCTCAGCCCCGAGAGCCCCTTCGACGAGGCCATCTATGCGCGCGTGAAGGCCGAGCTCGAGGCTCGGCTGCGCGAAGCAGGCCATGCGCGCGCCAAGGTCACTGGGGACGTGGCCGTGCATCGGGGGCTTCTGTGGGCCGACGTGTCCTTTCGCGTCGAGCCCGGGTCCCTGTGCAAGATCGGCGAGATTCGCATCGAGAGCAGAGCAGGAGTGCCCGAGGGGCCGGTGCGGGCTGCGGCCCTCTTACGCCGCGGTCAGGGCTACCGCGAGAGTGAGCTCGTGGACGCACAGCGCGCCATCTACGCGCTCGGGGCTTTTGGTGCGGTGAGCGTGCGCGGTGAGCTCGAGGGCGAAGGCGAGTGGGTCGATGTCGTGATTCGGCTCGAGCCTCGGCGTGAGAGCGCCTGGTTGATCGGTGCGGGCGTGATGAGCGGCGTGCTCACCACCGGAGCTTTGGCCGAGGAGTGGGTCAGCGTCCCGCAATGGGATGCCCACCTGCTCGGTCGCTACGAGCACCGAAACTTCTTCGGCGGTCTTAGGCGCTTTCGCGTGGAGGAGCGGCCGAGGCTGATCTTCTTGGGCTCGTTTCCGAGCGTGCCCGAGAAGAGCCCACGCTTCGGCAATGCGCTCAGCACCCACTTCTCGCAGCCCGGTGTGCTCGAGCCTCGAACCACGCTCTTCACTGATGCGAGTTGGGACTACGGACCCGATCCGTTTTTGCTCTTCTTCCGTCACGACATCGGGCTATCCGTCGGCCTCGAGCGCGGGTTTTTCCAACAACG
>CAYNOM010000546.1:0-4872 GCA_964398415.1 uncultured Polyangiales bacterium
GCTCGAGTCGGTGATCGACGATGTGGTCGAGAGCTACTCGGGCAAGCTCCAGATCGACAACCTGGAGAGCGCCGCCCTGCCGAACCGACGCGCGGTGATCGAGGCGCTCGAGCACCTGAAATCGGTGCTCTTCATGGGCTTTTACAGCACCCAGAAGCTCAGTCACGACAACCTTCGCCACGCGGTCGCGGAGCATCTGTACGCAGCCCATCGCATCTTGGTCGACCAGATCGATCGCGCGCTCACCTACGACCACTGGATGGGGCGTAGCGCTTGCCCGCTGCCGAAGGGCTGCTCCGAGGACGTCGTCCTCGCTCTCCTCGGTGCCATCCCCGAGATCAGGCGCCTGCTCGACGGCGATGTGCGCGCTGCTTTCGAGGGCGATCCGGCGGCGAGGAGCGTCGAAGAGGTGGTGTTCAGCTACCCGGCGATCGAGGCCATCACCGCCTACCGCTTGGCCCATCCGCTCCACGTCGCGGGCGTGCCCATGATCCCACGCATCATCACCGAGCAGGCCCACGCCCGTACCGGCATCGACATCCATCCCGGCGCGCGTGTGGGCGAGCGCTTGTTCATCGACCACGGAACAGGCGTCGTCATCGGCGAGACGGCGGTGATAGGCCACGACGTCAAGATCTACCAGGGTGTGACCCTCGGGGCGCTCAGCGTGAAGAAGCGCGAAGATTCGAAGAAGCGCCACCCGACGATCGAAGACAACGTCACGATCTACGCGGGTGCGACGATCCTCGGGGGCGACACCATCATCGGTGCAGGCTCGGTGATCGGAGGCAACGTGTGGCTCGTCGAATCGGTGCCGCCCGGGTCGCGCGTGTTCGGCCGCGAGAAGGAACCGAGCAGCGAATGATCGGCTGACGCTGTCGCCCGGTCGGCGCGTGGCTGTTGGCGCGTCGGTGCTTCCGGTGTCAAGGCTTGCGGGTGAACGAACAGAGCTTTCCCGTCACCGTTCTCGTCAAGCGTCCAGATGGTTCCCTCGAGTCCGTGCGCGTCGGCAGCGCCGTGCGCACCGAGGAGGGGTTTCGTCTGAGCCTGGGCGAGCTGTCCATTGGCCCCACGCCAGATCCCACACCGGCCCGCAGGTCTCGCGAGCCCGCTGCGTCCGGCGAGCGTGGCCCGGTGTTTCCCCCCTATGGGCGCAGCAAGGGCGCACCGATCGCGGGCGCGTCGGTCCAAGACCTCGAGTACTACATCGCAGGTAGCCGTCGCTCGCTCGACGATCCCAGCAAGGCGCGTTGGCACGACAAGGAGCGCGTGCTCCTCGCGGCCATGGAGGCCGAGCTTGCGCGCCAGCGCGGGGGGGCAGGTGGCGAAGGCGGCTTTGCCGGGTCGGACGATGACTTCGGAGCCCCGCCGCCGTCGGACGACGACATTCCGTTTTGAGCGAGCCGGCTTCGCCAACGTGACTCCATTCGCTATCGTTGGTCGATGACGCGTTACGCGCTCTTCGTTCGGGGCATCAACGTCGGCACGAAGAACAGCCTGGCGATGGCGGACCTGCGCGACCTGCTCAACGAGATCGGCTGCACGGACGTCGCCACCTACGTGCAGAGCGGCAACGCCGTGTTCGCAACACGCCTCGCCGAGAAGCGGCTCACGCGCGCGATCGAAGAAGGCCTCACACGCCTCATGGGACGCGAGATCCGCGTCACGCTGCGCACCGAGGCTGAGCTGGCCAGTGTCGTCGCGGCAAATCCGCTCGACGCGCACGCGGCGAGCGGCGCAAAGCTCTGCGTCACCTTTCTGTCAGACGATCCCTCGAGCGAAGCCCTCGCACCGCTCACCTCGCGGCGTTTCGAGCCCGACGTGTTTCGCGTTCTCGGCCGCGAGATCTACTCGTTTCATCCACACGGCCAGGGCAAGAGTGCCCTCGCCGCGGCGCTGTCGAAGCTCCGGTTGCCGGGCGCCGTCACGACGCGCAACTGGAACACGGTGACCAAGGTGCTCGCGCTGCTCGGATCCTAGTACTAGCGAGCGCTCGTCCGCTCTGCCCGAATGCACGCTGGTTCTGCCGAGCGCATGAGGAGAACCAGCCCGAGGGTCGTGACGAGCGACAACGCGAGCCACGAGAGGCAGCCCGCGAGAAGGCCCATGTAGAATGCCTGTGTGGTGGTCCAGTGTTCCAACATGGTGTGGGTAGTTTGCAAGGAGCAGACCAGCGCCGCGAAGGTGCCGCGCCTCGCGAAACGGCCACGAGCGGCCGCTGCGTTGTTGAGTGAGGGGCTACGTTCTGCCACCTGTGCTGCGCACCCAGTGTGGTCTGGCCTGCTAGGCTGAACCCTAGTGCCACCCGAAGTGCCGACCGAGGTCGAATCGCAAGCCGTGGAGCGAACCACGTTGCGCATGTGGATCACCACGGTGCTGTTCTGGTCGTACTTGCTGGTGACAAGCCCCCTGTTGTGGATGGTGGCGGTGGTCTTGTTCGTGCTGACTTGGCCTTTCGACCGAAGGCGCCGCGTGCTGCACCTGTTCACGTGCGCGTGGGCGTTTCACTACGTGCAGCTCTTGCCGCTGTGGCAACCGCACTTCTCGGGGCGCGAGAACATCAGGCCCGGTAAGACCTACATCCTCGTCGCAAACCATCAGTCGCTCGGCGACATCCTCGTGTTGTTCGGCCTGTTCAAGCACTTCAAGTGGGTGTCGAAGCGCGAGATCTTTCGCGTGCCGTTCATCGGTTGGAACATGCGCATGAACGACTACGTCGGCCTCTTGCGCGGCGACGCGCGGAGCATCGAGCGCATGATGGAAGACTGCCGCCGCCACTTGCGACAGGGCTCCTCGGTCATGCTGTTTCCAGAGGGCACGCGCTCTCTAGATGGCGAGATCAAGGCCTTCAAGCGTGGCGCGTTCAGTCTCGCGAAGGAGCTCGACCTCGAGATCGTGCCGATCGTGGTCGAGGGCACGCGCACGGCGCTGCCCAAGCACGGCCTGATGTTGAGGCAGGAGCGCGCGCTGGACATGCGCATTCGGGTCCTTGCGCCCGTGCCGCCGAGCGCAGCCCCCGACGCACGCGCGCTCGGCGACGTCGTGCGCGATCAAATGGTGCACGAGCTGGCGCGGATGCGCGCAGAGCACCCCGGCGTTTGAGCCGCTAGAAAAAAAATCTGTCAGATCGGCCGCGCGACTCGCGAACGTGGTGCAAGACGCCCGCGACGGCGGTCGAAGCCTGCGCGCCGAGTTGCCGTCGAACGGATGTCGATCTGAGCCGAAGAACGGAGAGCGACATGGAACGAGTTTCAAAGCTGAAGGGCCTTTTCCTTTTGGGCGGCATCTTGGGCGCGTTCGGCTGCGGCGCGGAGGCCGACGAGGGAGCCGGGACGAGGCCCGTCATCGCCGACAACGGTGATCTGCGCGTTGCCGCGGCGGAGGGCGAGACTGCCATCGTGAGCGTGCGTAGTCGCGCCTTCGAAGACATGTCGGATCTCTTCGAGTTCGCGATCGAGGAAATGGGCGGCGAGGCCGTCTACGATGAGGCGGGCAAGGTGATCAGGGTGCAGGGGGTGAGCATCGCGGCAGGCAAGGTTCGCTACCGCGACGAGGATACGGGAGAGACCTTCGATGCGGTCGACCTCGCGCAGGCCTACCTCGGTGGTGCAGCCGGCGCCATCGAGGTTGCCGGACAGAGACTGCAGATCAAGGCGCCCCTCACCGACATTCGCAGCACGACGGCTGCGTTGACCGACAACAGCGAGAGCTGCGTGGGAGACGACTGTATCACGGGACACTCTTGGAAAACCAACTATCTGGTGTATCGATCCGTGGGAAGCGAAACGAAGCAGAGCAGCGGCGGTTACAGCCCCTACACCTATTCGTGCTGCCGTGGGGGCGGCTCGCTCGTGAGCTACCAGGGGCGTCAGCAGTGCCGCTATGTCACCGAGTGGGAGCCGGCAGATCCCGAGCTGGGGCAGTACAAGCCGATTCCTGTGAGCTACGGCTATCGTCCGGTCGACACCTGCACGGGCACGACGACGCGCAATTCCCTCACGCTCGGCGTGACCGCGATTTCGCCCTCGGGGTTCAGGAGCGAGTACGCCTCGCGCACGGAGACGAACACGCGCGAGGTCAAGATGTCCGCCTGGGGCGTGGGACTTGGCGTGAGCTTCCTCGGGATCGACGACGTGGACGGCGTCTGTGGCTTTCACACAGGAAATCGTGGCGGCACGTCGCGCACCCGCGCGGGTAGCGCGACCGACGCGCAGTGCGAGCCCCAGACCGGCGGCTGGTTTCTGCAGAGCGCCTCCTTCGGGAATTGACTGCCCGGCTGGTTGGCTTGCCCTCTGCTGACCGCTTTCCGGAGACCCCGCGTCCTTCGGCGTAAGGCTGGGTCCCACACGCTCCGTCACCCATGGGGTGATCCGCTTTACGGCGAGGGCCTCGCCATGCGAGCACGCCCACGCTTTCGCGTTCGAAGCGAGCCCCTGGCACGAACCGTGCGTTGTCCCTCCTCAGGAGGCTGTATGCACGACAGGGAACGGCTGCTTGCCAACATGCGCAAGGGAAAGCGAGAAGCGACGCGGCTGAGCGCGCGCATCTCGACGCTCGATCCCGTCGAGCCTGCAAATCGTGAGGGTGCGCCCTATTTCGTGCTCGCCGTCGCGACGACCGTGGATGTCGCCGAAGGCGGCGTTGGCTTGCGCAGCGACTGCGGCCTCGAAGCCGGACAGCGCGTGGTGGTCGAGCTCGAGCTGCCCGACGCGCAGGTGGTTGAACGTCGCGGTCGCGTGGTGTGGGCCACCCTCGATGAGTCGGGCGTGGAGCGGCTCGGCGTCGAGTTCGAGGAGAACGTCGCGGCGATCGTCGCGCTTCTGCGCCTCAACCGCCCCTCCTAGATCCATCCGCTAGTCCGCTACGCCTCCC
>CAYNOM010000547.1:0-1913 GCA_964398415.1 uncultured Polyangiales bacterium
CTCGGCTACATGGGTGAAGGCGCGACCAACATCGGCGGCTTTCACGAGGCCCTGTCGCTCGCTTCGCTGTGGAAGCTACCGGTCGTGTTCATCGTGGAGAACAACGAGTACTCCATGGGCACGCCCCTCGAGCGCACGCTGCCCGTGCGTGACATCACGCTCAAGGCGAGCGGCTACGGCATGTACTCCGACCGCTTTCACGCGAGCGACGTGTTCGAGGTCAAAGAGCGCTTCGCGAAGGCCTTCGAGCACGCGCGCAGCGGCAAGGGCCCGGCCTTGATCGAGGTGCTCACCTACCGCTATCGCGGCCATTCCATGTCCGATCCGGGCAAGTACCGCACGCCCGAAGAGGTGGAGCTGCGCAAGCAGAAGGACTCGGTGCGCATCGCCCGTCAGCAGCTCCTCGACGCGGGTGTGCCCGCGAGCGAGCTCGACGCCATCGACGAGTCGGTGGAGGCCGAGGTGCAGGACGCCGTCAGCTTCGCAGACGAAAGCGAGCAGCCCGGCGAAGAGCTCATGTACGAGGTCACCCACGCGCCGAGTCCCGAGGGCGTCTTGGCCGAGGGCGCCCAGATCTACGTCGAGAAGGGAGCGTGAGCGTCATGCGCGTGATCCGGTACCGCGACGCCGTGCGCGAGGCGATGATCGAAGAGATGCAGCGCGACGAGCGCGTGTTTCTGATGGGCGAAGAGGTGGGCTACTACCAAGGCGCCTACAAAGTCAGTGAGGGCATGCTCGAGCTGTTCGGGCAAAAGCGCGTGATCGACACCCCGATCGCCGAGGCCGGCTTCGCAGGCATTGGTGTCGGTGCGGCCATGGTGGGCCTGCGGCCGATCATCGAGTTCATGACCTGGAACTTCTCGGCCGTGGCCTTCGATCAGATCCTCAACAACGCTGCGAAGATGTACCAGATGAGCGGTGGCCAGCTGAAGGTGCCCATCGTGTTCCGCGGGCCAAACGGCGCGGCACGGCAGGTCGCAGCCCAGCACAGCCACGCCATGGAGACGTTCTACGCGCAGGTGCCGGGGCTCTGGGTCTGTGTACCCTCGACCCCGCGCGACGCCAAGGGCTTGCTCAAGACGGCCATTCGCGACGACAACCCGGTGGCGTTTCTCGAGGGCGAGACGCTCTACGGCATGAAGGGTGAGGTGCCCGATGTCGAGGAGGACGAAGCCATTCCCTTCGGCAAGGCGCGCATCGCGCGCGAGGGCGACCACGTCACCCTCGTGAGCTGGGGGCGGGCCTATCACGAGGCGATGAAGGCCGCCGACACGCTCGCGAAGTCGGGCATCGAGTGCGAGGTGATCGACCCTCGCACGCTCAGGCCCCTCGATCATCAGACGATCATCGAGAGCGTGATGAAGACCAATCGCTGCGTCATCGCCCACGAGCACTGGCCCTACGCGGGGCCAGGCGCTGAAATCGTCGATCGCGTGCAGCTCCAAGCGTTCGACTACCTGGACGCGCCGATCGTGCGCGTGTCGGGCCGCGACGTGTCGATGCCCTACGCGCTCAATCTCGAAGAGAAAGTGCTGGTGTCGGAAGCCGATGTGCTGCGGGCGGTCAAGAAGGTGCTGTACGTGGAGTAGGGCGACGGGTCCTGTTGTCTGAGCTTCGAGGAGAGCGCATGGCGAAGATCATCGGTTTGCCCAAGTTGTCGCCCACCATGGAAGAGGGCACCTTGGTGCGTTGGGTCAAGCAAGAGGGCGAGAGCGTCGAGGTCGACGACCTCCTGGCCGAGGTCGAGACCGACAAGGCTACGATGGAGTTTCGCTCCTTCGACAAGGGCGTGCTGCTGAAGCAGCTCGCAGCCGAGGGCGCGACGCTGTTGCCCGATCAACCGGTGGCGATCTTCGGCAAGGCCGGAGACGACATCGCCGAGTTGCTCGCGAAAGCCGGGGTCGATGCGGACG
>CAYNOM010000547.1:2013-4869 GCA_964398415.1 uncultured Polyangiales bacterium
AAGGCCGGAGACGACATCGCCGAGTTGCTCGCGAAAGCCGGGGTCGATGCGGACGTCGGTGCGGACGCTGACACCGGCGCGGACGCCGACGCCGGCGCGGATGCTGACGCGGATGCCGACGCAGCCGCCGACGAGCCGGCGGCGCGCGCGTCGCAGCCTGCCGAGGTCGCGACACCAGCGAAAGAGGCCCCGGCGCAAGACGAGGAGTCGCCCGAGCCGCCCGCACCGCGGGAAGGGCGCGTGCTCGCGTCGCCGCTCGTGCGCAAGCTCGCGCGCGAGCGCGACCTCGACCTGTCGACGGTGCAGGGCACGGGGCCAGGCGGACGCGTGATCAAGCGCGACGTCGACGGCACCGACACACGGGTGGGCTTGCCAGGTTCGCCCGTGCGCGGCCCGAGTGTCTCGCCCCAGGCCCCGCGGGCTGCGACGCCCGCAGCCGCCAAGCCGGTCGCTGTGCCGAGCGGCCAGGATCGCGTCGAGAAGCTGTCGCAGATGCGCAAGACCATCGCGCGCCGACTCACCGAGTCGAAACGCGACGTGCCGCACTTCTATTTGACGATCGACGTCGACGCAGAGCCCCTCGTCGCCGCGCGCGCCCAGATCAACCAGGATCTCGAGGAAAGTGGAGAGAAGATCTCGCTCAACGACCTGTTGATCAAGGCCTGTGCCGTGGCCCTGAGGCGCGTGCCTGCGGTCAACGCGAGCTTCACCGGAGACAGCATCACCTACCACGCCCGCGTCGACATCTCGGTCGCGGTCGCGATCCCCGACGGGCTCGTCACGCCCGTGGTGCGCGATGCGGACAAGCTCGGAGTGCTCGCCATCGCGCAGCAGGTGCGAGACTTCGCCAGTCGAGCCAAGGCCAAAAAGCTCAAGCCCGAGGAGATGCAGAACGGTACTTTCTCGATCTCCAATCTCGGCATGTTCGGCATCGACGAGTTCAGCGCGGTGATCAACCCGCCGGAGGGTGCGATCTTGGCGGTGAGCGCCGTGCGCGACGCGCCCGTGGTGAAGCGCGGTGAGGTCGTCGCGGGCAAGAAACTCGCCATGACCCTGAGCTGCGATCATCGCGTGATCGATGGCGCGGTCGGTGCCGAGTTCTTGAAAGCGCTACGGGCGCTCGTCGAGTCTCCCCTGCGCATGCTGGTGTAGTGCCCCAAAAGGCACGGCGGTCTCGCCGTGGCATCCGAAACTGACTTCCGGATCAGGTTCAAGCCGTGGTACTGAGTCAGGATGAGGGGCTGTCTGCTCGCAATCCTGGCTCCATGGGCGCTCGCCTCTGGCTGTGGCGGCAGCACCTCCAGTGAGCTGGATCCGTCTCAGGTCGTCGATCCCACGGGACAAACAGACGCGGCGCAACGCGATGCCAGTTCGGCGATGGACGCCGATGCCGGCGCTCCTGTCGGCGGCGGCAGCGACGGGGGACGAAACCTGCCTACGGAGCCGGATGCTGCCAGCATGGCGGAGGCCGACGCAAGCGCGCCGACACCTGGCGGATGGCGCCCTTGGCCCCAAGGGAAAGGGCCCCCCGCGACGATCCGGCTCAATCATCTCCAGATGATCGGTACCCACAACAGCTATCACCGGGCGCCGTTGATCGCGGCGGATGCGAGCCACAGATACACCCACAAGCCACTCAACGAGCAGCTCGCAGGCGGCGTCCGCGCGTTCGAGCTCGATTTGCACGGCGGCAACGACGGCAAGATCCGCGTCTATCACATCCAAGCCATCGACGACCGCACCACCTGCGGCACGCTCGTCGAGTGCTTGGGGGTGCTCAAGACGTGGTCAGATGCAAGGCCCACACACACGCCGATCTTCGTCTGGTTCGAGGTCAAGAACGACACGAGCATCACTCCGGACATCGACGACCTCCTCGAGGTCGAGCGCGAAGTCCTGTCGGTGATCCCACCCGAGCGCATCATCACCGCCGACTTCATCCGTGCGGGCTACGCGACGCCGCGCGCGCGTGTCGAGGCCGAGGGTTGGCCCGCGCTACGCGACGTGAGCGGCATGTTCATGTTCGCACTGATCGATCGCGACGATCTCGCGCAGCGCTACTCGAATGGTAACACGACACTCGAGGGCCGCGCGATCTGGCTCAACGCCGCTGCCGACCAATACACCCAGCCTTGGGCGTTGATCACGAAGGTTGGTGGCCCAGAGAATGGTGATGAGGTCGCGAGCGCCCTGAGCCACCAGCTGATCGTGGCGACCAATACGTGCTCCGTCGACAAGAGCGACGAGGTCTGCCAGGCCAAGCTCGACACGGGCGTCATGCGTGGCATTCACATGCTCAAGGATGATTTGCCCTTTCCGATCTCGAGCCGCGGCTACCACGCGCGTCTCCCCAGCGGCAGCCCTGGCTGCAATCCGCTTACCGCCGAGCCTGAGTGTGATCGGTCGTCGCTAGAGTAGAGGCGGATTACGGGCGAGGCGGTGGCGCCGGACGCTGACCCGCGCGCCGTCGCGCGAAAGCGCCGCAGAGGAGCAGCCCGAGCAAGAGAACACAGGCCTCGTGCCGCGCTCGCGATGGAGCGGGGCGTGTGGCACAACCATCGGCCGTGGCCTTGTCGGGGCCCTGCGCCGTTGCGGCGCCCGTCTCGGCATCGTGGGTGTGGTCGTGCCCGTCGTGCGCGTGGTCCTGCGCGCCGGCATCGTGCGATTCGGTGGATTCACCACCGAGCACCTCGTTTTGCCAGTGGTGAAAGGCCGCTTCGCAGATCGCGCCCCCGCCACAAGCGGTCTGAGCGCGCACGTCTTCAAAGGACAGCACTCGCGTCCAGGTTGCACCGTCGTCGACACGGTAGACGCCTTCGCCCTGGTCGAGCACGTTGGCGCATGCGTAAAGGCTGC
>CAYNOM010000548.1:0-4866 GCA_964398415.1 uncultured Polyangiales bacterium
CCTTCGCTTACCGCGGCCGCTTCGGCGAGCTTCTGCCCACCCTGCTGCGCAGCGCAGCCCAGGCGCAGCCAGCGCTCGGCGTGAGCCAACCAGAAGCGGCCCCCGATCCAGCGCTGCTGCCAGAGGCGGGCCTCGGCCTCGAAACAGGGCGCACCGCAGAGCGACTGCTCGTCGAAGCCCCCACCGGCGAGGCGCGCAGCCTGATGACGTTCACCGACGGCACGCCCCTGTTGATCAGCGGACGCTTCGGCTCGGGTCGCACCGCGCTGTTCACCACGACCCTCGACGACGACTGGACCGACCTCCCCCTCACCCCCGGCTTCGTGCCGCTTCTGCATGGCCTCGTGCGCGGCTTGTCGGCGGTCGATGCGCTGCCACCAGGACCCCACCCGGCGGGCAGCGTGCTCACGGCGCGCGTGCCACCCGGGGCCGAGTCGCTGTTCATGCTCACACCGGACGGGCGACGCGTCGACCTGGAGCTCAAGGAGGGCCGCGTGCGCATGGCGAGCACGGCGGAGGTCGGGGTCTACCGCACCTACGCGAGCAGCACCGTGCGCGGTGAACACGAGCTGCCCCAGCTCTCGTTCACGATCGTGCCCGACTCCGACGAGAGCGATATCGTCCTCGGCGCCCCGCCCAAGGCCGCCCAGCGCGGTCAGACCACGGGCGTGGGGCGACCCAAGAGCGTCGACAACTGGATGTGGCTTGCCTTCGGTCTCGCCTTCCTCGCGGAGGGCGTGATGCGACGTTTCGCGCGCCGAAAGACCAGGGCCGAAAGCTTCGCCTGAGCGCTCAAGCCGGAGCTCGCGCTTCGACCACCCGCTCGATGCCTCCCAAGTCGCGATGCGTGCGCACGTCGACGAGGCCCGCCTCCGCGAACATGGCGGCCACCGCCGGCGCTTGGTGGATGCCAACCTCGACGAGCAAGGCCCCCCGCGGCAGCAGAAAGGGCGCAGCCTCACGCGCGATCCGCCGATAGAACGAGAGCGCATCCTCGCCCGCATCCAGCGCGAGATGTGGCTCGAAGTCGCGCACGTCGGGATCGAGCCCCGCGAGCTCGCCCGTGCCGATGTAGGGCGGGTTGATCGTGACGCACGCGTACGCCGTGTCGCGTGCCACGGCCGCGAACAGATCGCCGCGGCAGAGCTCGAGCCGCGCGCTCACCCCGAGGGCGTCGGCGTTCTTGCGCGCAAGGCTCAGCGCCTCCGCCGACAGGTCGGTGCCCACACCGTGACGGTCGGTGGCACCGAGCAAGGTGCTGATCACGATGCAGCCCGAGCCCGTGCACAGATCGAGGATCGTGCCCTCTGGAAGATCCGACCCACACAGCGCGATGGCGCGCTCGACCAGGGTCTCGGTGTCGGGCCGTGGAATCAACACCGCAGGCGACACCTCGAAGCGATGGCCATAGAACTCGCGTTCGCCGAGGATGTAGGCGACGGGCTCGAAGCGCCGCCGCCGCTCGACGAGCGCGCGCACCGCGGCAAGCTCGCTCGGCACGAGCGGTCGATCGAGGTCGAGATAGAGCTGGATGCGTGAGAGCCCCAGGGCTCGCGCCGCGAGCAAGTCGGCCTCGAGACGCGGGCTCTCGAAACCCCGCCGCTCGAAGTCCGACTGGGTCCACGTGATCACACGCCGCAAGGTCCAGACTTCGCTCATCGGCCCGGCTCTAGCACCACCCTCGAGCGAGAAACAGGAGCGGCAAGCTCACGCTCGACGCGCTCGATCGCATCCGGCGATCCGCGCACCACGAGACGCGTTCCCGCTTCCTGATGCTGCTCGCTGACCACATGGGTCGAGGCATGGAGCTGCGCCACGAGACGCTGCATCTCGTAGGGAATGAACAGCTCCGCCTCGCGCCCCTGGCTCGCAAAGAACTCGATCATGCGCTGGCGAAGCTGGGTCACATGCGACGGATCCCGCGCCGACAGCTGCACCGCCTCGGGAAACTCACGCCTGAGCACGTGCCGCTCTCCTTCTGGCAACAAGTCGATCTTGTTGAGGAGGAGGAGGCGAGGCTGATCGGCGCCGAGCTCGTCCAACACCTCTTCGGTGACACGCATTTGGTCGCGGAACGCCGGATCGGACGCATCCACCACGTGCAAGAGCACATGGGCCTCGCGCGCCTCGTCCAGGGTCGTGCGAAACGAGGCCACGAGGTCGTGGGGCAGCTTCTTGATGAAACCGACGGTGTCCGAGATCAGAATGCGCGGAGTCGTCTCGGGCTTGAGCGCGCGCACCGTCGTGTCGAGCGTGGCGAACAGCTTGTCGGCCACGTACACCTCCCGCCCGGTGAGCGCGCGCATCAAGGAAGACTTACCCGCGTTGGTGTAGCCGACGAGCGCGACCGTGTTCTGCTCCGCACGCCGCGCACGGCGCGTGCCCGCATCGCGTTCGATCGACACGAGCTCGCGCCGCAGCTCGGCGATGCGATCACGCACCTTGCGTCGATCGATCTCGAGCGCACTCTCCCCCGCACCCTTACCGCCGATGCCGCCGCGCTGCCGATCCTTGCCTGCTGAGCTTTCACGCAGGCGCGGGGCCTCGTAGTTGAGGCGCGCGATCTCGACCTGAAGCTTGGCCGCTCGCGTGTGCGCGTGGCGCTGGAAGATGTTCAGGATCACCGACGTGCGGTCGAGAACCTCCGCGCCCGTCGCCCGCTCCAAGTTGCGCACCTGGGTAGGTGTCAGGTCGTGATCGACGAGCACCACCTGCACCGGCCCCTCGACTCGCTCGGTTTCGACTTCTTCGTCGACCTGCAGGGCTTCCTCGATGGCGTCATCGCCTTCTGCCTCGAGCTCCAGGTCGTCGTGCTCGAGCTCATCCTGCTCCAGCTCGGTGTCTTCCTCCGCGCGTGCGCTGCGCAGGTCCTTGCGCTGTGCCTTTCGGCGCACGGCCTTTTCGACGACCCCGCTGCCACCTGTCAGCTCGCCGAGCTCCTTGAGCTTGCCCGAGCCGAGCACGGCGCCGGTGTCGAGCCGCGACAGACGTTGTGTCACTCGCCCCACCACCGTAAGACCCAGGGTTTGACCGAGCCGCGTGAGCTCGGCCAGCGAGGACTGAAACCCCGCGTCATCGATGCCCGCCAGCTGCACGCCTACCACCACTGCGCGCGGCAGCTCTTCCCGTCCCGGTGCCTGGTTCATCTTCTGCCGCCCATCTTCGAGCACACCAAGCGATAGCGATAGCACCACCGACCGGGCGGGCCAGAGCGCACGAGGCCGCCCACCTGCCACAATGGCGCGAAGGCTGCCGCGACGGGACAAGCTGTCTCAGAGACCCTGAGCGCCTGCCTGGAATCCGCGTATTTCGTGAGCTTTTTCGCTGGCACGGAGACTGCAATAGCGCTCGATATGACCCGACGATCGCTATCCCTCCGCCTGATCTCCATCGCCTCGGCGCTCGCGCTCGCCCTGTGTCTGCTGACTGCCGAGCGCCTGAGTCCCATGCTCGGGGTGGCTGCGGCGCGCTTCGAGCCGATACCGCATCCGGATGGAAAGATGGTCGATGCCGCCGGCGCCATCGCCACGACACTGCTCGACAGCGGCCTGTTCGACGCCCCATTCAAGCGCGTCGACGCACGGCCCGAGACCGCAGGGCAGGCGCATTAGCGCCCGTTCGTACGGGGCCTACTCAGCGAGCATGGGCACACCTCGACATATCCTGGTCGGCACGGATTTCTCGGAAGCTTCGCAGTCGGCGCTCGAAACGGCGCGGGACCTGGCGCGTGCCGTGGACGCCAAGCTCACGCTGCTGCACGTGTATCCGGCGGGCCTCGATGCGCTCGGGCCCCAGGTGGGTGTCGGACAGCGCATGGCGATAGGTCACGACGTGCATGAAGCCTTGGCGAAGCTCAAGGACAGAGCCCACGGCGTCACCAAACTGCACGCCGAGATCGTCGAAAATGACAGTCCTGCCGGGGCCATTTGCGACTACGCCGGCGCCAATCAGGTGGACCTCATCGTCGTCGGCTCCCACGGCTACGGCGCGGCCAAGCGCTTTCTGCTCGGCAGCGTCGCCGAGCGGGTGGTGCGCCATGCGCCATGCGCCGTGTTGATCGCACGTTGAGCGTCTTCTTGTCTTGGATCAATGCTCCTTACCGTCAACGCGGGGCCGCAGCAGAAAGGGTATGTAACGGACGCCGAGGATCACAAAGCAGAGGGCCCAGGCTGCGGCGGTCAACTCGATCCAGAGTAGATATCTGGCAGGCATGATCTGCGGCGCGAGAACGCGCAGCACAAACGCGGCCATCATGAGCCAGAGCAGAGCTTTGTCACCGCGATCGAACTCGACCTTGCGACCCGTGTGGCCCTTCGAGATGCGCACGAGCATGGCTGGAATGATGAGCCCCATGGTGCCCAAGCCAAACACGTGCACCGGGATTACTCCTACCAGCGCCAAGGGGAAGTGGTGTTGGGTGAAGTGAAGCGCCAGTTGGGCGACGATCCCAAGGTACCCAAGGTACATGATGCCGAGGTCCAGGCGCCGCAGTGCCAGGTGCGGCTTCCAAAAGGAAAGGCGCCCGAGCAGGAGCGCCGAAAGCAGCAACGCAAGCCCCGCAGACAGCGCGCGCGGCAACAGGCTCTCGAAGATCATGAGCACCGCGAGCCCCTTGATCAGACCGTCAAGTGAGCGATTGCGCAGGATCTCGACCTGCAACGCTGATTTCATGAACTGGGTCAGCGTGCGCTCGAGCATGACGAGGAACGCCACCCTGAACACCCCCAACGCCATGCTCACGCCGAGCGGAAAGTGCTCTGGCATCAGCAGCAGGTTTTTGGCAAACAGGAAGGTCGGCAGCACCAGGAGAAAGAAATAGTTGTCGCGATAGGAGTCGACCTTGCGGTGACGGATCAGCGTCGACAC
>CAYNOM010000549.1:0-4863 GCA_964398415.1 uncultured Polyangiales bacterium
ACACCGGCCTCACCGCGAGCAGCCCGCTGGGCGAGATCAGCGTGCCGAGCCCGCTTACGATCGCGACCGACGTGATCAGCACGGCGACGGACACCATCTCGAAGCTCCTGGAGCGCGTCGGCGCGGCGTTCACGAGCCTCGGCCAGCTGTTCGACCTCAGCTGAATCGTCGCGTGCGCGAGCACGCGAGCACTTACGAGGGCCAGGTGCGAAGTCTGCACCTGGCCTTCGCTTTGTGCGCCCAGCATGGGCGCGACCTTGCGGGTGCAAGTCCCGCCGAAAGGAGACCATCTCAATCGAAGCGAACTGCAACTGCGGAAGGGCGACCGACCGTGGGGAGGAAGCAGGGAGCGAAACCGCGGGCCGATGGACAAGAAGCCGATACGAGGCGGCGCCGAGTGGGGCGAGCGGGCAAAGAACCGCGAAGCTCCGATGGTCGAGGCTCAGGCGACGTAGATCGGACGGTCGTGCGGGGAAGGGTCGCGTTCTTACCTGGGGAGATCTCGCCTTGCGCCTGAAAGGGCGACGCAGAAGCGGAGCGAGAAGTCAGCAGAGGCCGTAGTAGCCGGGGAAGTGGAGCCCGGCGAAGGACCGAACGGAGAGGAGAGCGAAACGAGCGTGCGTCTCGGAGGCAAAAGGCCGCAGATGTCGAGGCAACTCGAGCTACCGCTGTGGGGTAGGGACGAAATCCCGAGAGCAGAGCGGAGCGCGGAAGCGCCGACGGCGACGCACGGAAACGAGCGCTCGGGAGCGAGCGACCTGATGGAGCGCGTGTGCGAACGCGCGAACCTTCAGGCCGCGCTGAAACGGGTGAGGAGGAACAAAGGCAGCGCCGGCATCGACGGGATGACGGTGGATGAGTTGCCGGAGCACTTGAGGACGCACTGGCCCGCGCTGCGCGAGCAACTGCTTGCGGGCACGTACCAGCCGTCGCCAGTGCGAAGGCATGCGATCCCGAAGAGCGGCGGTGGGGTACGAGAGCTCGGCATCCCGACCGTCGTCGATCGGTTCATCCAACAAGCCGTCCTGCAGGTGCTGGGACCGCGATTCGATCCGACCTTCTCGCAGCACAGCTACGGTTTTCGGCCCGGACGCAGCGCCCACGAAGCGATCGTGCAAGCGCAGCAGTACGTGAAGGAAGGTCGTCGCTTGGTGGTGGACGTGGACTTGGAGAAGTTCTTCGACCGCGTGAACCACGACGTGCTGATGGGCAGGCTCGCGAAGCGAATCGAGGACAAACGCCTGCTGAGGCTGATTCGCCGCTATCTCGAAGCCGGGATGATGGCGAACGGGATCGCAATGCAGCGTCACGAGGGCACGCCGCAAGGTGGACCGCTCTCGCCGCTGCTTGCGAATGTGCTCTTGGACGAGATCGACAAGGAGCTGGATAAACGCGGACACGCGTTCGTGCGCTACGCCGACGACTGCAATGTGTACGTGCGGTCGAGGCGCGCGGGTGAACGCGTGATGAGTCTGCTTCGCAGGCTCTACGCGGGACTTCGGCTCCGAATCAACGAAGCCAAGAGCGCCGTCGACTGGACGCGAAACCGCAAGCTCCTGGGGTACTCCTTCTGGAGTGGCCCGGGCGGTGTGGTGAAACGACGAGTCGCGCCCAAAGCCTTGAACGCGATGAAGCAACGAGTGCGAGGGATCACGCGCCGAAATCGGAGTCAGAGCATCGCCCGGGTCGTGAGCGATCTCCGGTCGTATCTCGTGGGCTGGAAGAACTACTTCCGGCTCGCGGACACGCCGAGAGTCTTCAGCGAGCTGGACGAGTGGATCAGACACCGACTGCGCGCGCTGCACCTCAAGCACTGGAAGCGGGGGCGGACGATCTATCGTGAGCTGCGTGCCCGGGGACTCTCCGAACACGGGGCCAAGAAAGTCGCCGCCAACGGTCGCCGCTGGTGGAGCAACTCCGCCAAGCTGATCCACGTCGCCTTCCCAATCCGCTACTTCGACGAGCTGGGCATCCCCCGGCTCGCCGCGTGACCTCAACTCCCCGAACCGCCGGATGCGGACCCGCTTGTCCGGTGGTGTGGCAGGGGTCCCGAGGGATTACCTCGGGCCCCTATGCCGATTCGGCTTCCTGGCAAGCCAAGAGCTCCGTCAGAGGCCGCTTCCCTTCGCGATGAGCGCGATGGCTTCGCTCACGATGCTCTCGGCTTCGACCGCAGGGCCGTCGTGGAGCACGGTGCGATCCGGGCGAACGACTGCGCACCATCCGCGTCGCGCGAGCCGAGCCGGCACCGCGTCTTCGAGCGCCACGCACGCATCCTGTGAGCGCGGCCTGCCGTCGTGCTCGGACGCGATGCTCACCGCCGAGCCACCGAGCTCAGCCCAGCGCTGCCGCGTGTCCGCGCGCAGGTGTGCCGCCACGTCCGCGCCGAACCCGACGAGGGCCATGGCAGGACCTAGAACGTCGTCGCTGCGCGTGATGCCCCCTTGCTCGGTGCGCACGCGAACCTGGGGCATCACACCGCCGCGAAGCGTTGGCCAGCGACCTTTCACGAACAGACCACGGTCGAAGCGCGCCTTGGGCTTGACCTCGAGGCCTTCGACGTACGCGCCGATTCCGGGAGCGCGCCGCACCACCTTCAGGGCGCCGTGGATCAGCGCGGCGGCGGCCGCGGTGCGCGGCATCACGAGCTGACCCATGAGCTTCGCGAGCGCGATCATCTTGACCGCGTGGGGGCGTCGCTCCTGGTCGTAGCTCTCCAGGATCGACGGATGCGCGCGGTGCTGGACCACCCACGCGAGCTTCCACGCGAGGTTGGCCGCATCACGCAGGCCCGACACGAGCCCCTGGCCCACGAACGGCGGCGTGACGTGCGCGGCATCGCCGGCGAGGAACACGCGGCCGCGGCTGTAGCGGTCGCACGAGCGCGCATGGAAGCGGTACACGGCCTTGCGTTCGATCGTCAGCTCGCGCGCGTCCGCCCAGGGCGCGAGCAGTCGCACGATCGTCTCGTCGCGTTCCATGTCCTCACGCGCCTCGCCGGCGCGGAGCATGAGCTCCCAGCGCGTGCGGCCGCCCGGCGCGACCATGTGAGGCGTTGGCCGCTCGGGATTGCAGAGAAACTCGACGTGGTCGAAGTCGCCTGGGACGCCCAGCGCATCGACGATCAGCCAATCTTCGGAATAGCTCGTGCCGACGAAGTCCTGTCCGATGGCCGTACGCACCGTCGAGGACGCTCCGTCGGCGCCGACGAGGAACTTGGCGTGCACGACGTGCTTCGCTCCGTCCGCGCTCTCGAGCGTGGCGCGGACGAATCCGTCCGCATCGACGAAGCTCTCGAGCGTGATCGAGCTCGCCGTCGTGACGCTGGCATGCGTCGCGAGCTGAGCTCGCAGCGCGCGCTCGAGGTCGGGCTGGTAGAAGGTCACGAGCTTGGGGTGGTCGTCGATCGTTCCGGACGTGTCGATCTTCAAGAACTCGCCGACGTAGGGGCAGCGCATGCGCACGTATGGGATGGCGATCTTCGCGAAGGCGTCGTCGGCGAGCCCCGCAAGCTGCAGGATGCGCAGCGCTTCGTTGTCGAGCGCGATCGCGCGCGGCGCGAGCACGACGTCTGCGGCTTTGTCGATGACCAGCGTGCGCACGCCGTAGCGGCCGAGCAGGCAGGCAATCGCCGCGCCCACCGGGCCGTAGCCGGTTACGAGCACGTCGACTTCACTCGGCAGGGTGCTGCTCATCGTGCGCCTCGCGTCAGGGTGTTTCGGAGACGATGACGTTGCGCTGCGTGCCGAGGTCGATGCGTCCATCGGCGCTTGCGATCCGCGCTTCGACGACGTCGCCCGGCTGGAGGTATTGCGAGCGCTTGGCCTGGACCTTCATGAACACCTGCCACTTCGCGCGCTCGGGAAGCAGCGCGCCGAGCTTCTGCATCGCCGGAGAAGGGATCGAGAGCGCACAGCCCGCGGGCGTGCCGGTCGCGATCAGATCGCCCGCGAAGAGGTCCTGCACCGAGGACAGCTCGGTGAGCGTCTCGGCCGGCGCGTAGATGAGGTTTTCGGTGTTGTCGCGCTGGCGGACCTCGCCGTTGACCCTGAGCTCGAGCTCCAGGCTGCGCAGCGCGGCGAAGTCGCCGCGATCGAGCAGACACAAGTACGGGCCGACCGGGCCGAACGTCCGGTAGCTCTTGCCTTTGTAGAACTGCATCTGCGGGATCTGGATGTCGCGGGCCGAGTAGTCGTTCACGACGACGATCCCTGCCACCAGCTCGTGCAGATCTTCTTCCGTGACGCGGCGCGGCGCGAGGATGTCGCGCTTGAGCACCAAGCCCAGCTCGATCTCGTAGTCGAGGAACCGCACGTGGCGTGGCCGGATCACCTCGTGATTGGCGGGCACGATGCAGCTCGGCGCCTTGGTGAAGATCATGTTGAACGTCTTCACGTCGGGATCCATGCCGGACTCGAGCATGTGCTGGCGATAGTTCGCGCCCTGGCAGATGAGCTGCTGATCGCGCGTGACCGGCGAGAGCAAGGTGACCTCTCGCTCGTCGAGGGTGGCGCCGCCGAGTGCTGCGAGCGCTGCGGGGTCCGCTGCTCGCACGAAGTCAGCCGTGCCGGCGAAGTCGCCGGGGATCGGGGTGATCGCGCGATTGCGCACGACGCCCCAGCGGGCGCGGCCTTGGTGTTCGAAGTGGATGACGTGCAGCGGCATGCGTTACTCGAGTGGTCAGGCGAAGAGGCGGGCGAGGGTGAGCAGCTTTTTCAGCGAAACGTCGGGGCTACGGCGGAGGTTGCTCAGCAGCGCCGCTACGTTGCCCGGCGTCAGCTCGGGCTTGGTGAAGGTCGGCGGCATCGACTGTCCCCACTGCGACATCGCTTCGCGGCTCACGGGATGGATGCCGGTGGGGAC